>JBKJRA010000328.1:0-5556 GCA_046594975.1 Pyrinomonadaceae bacterium
CGCTAACGAACCCGACCAGATCTCTGATAAATACGATATCTGGTACCTCGTACATCTCGATCCGTCGGTCTCTCCGGCTCCGGCGGGATGGCTGTTTGGCCGTCAGGTCGAAATGCAAGTGCCGAGCGATATCTCGTTTTTCCAACAAAATAACCGTAAGTTTACGACGTGGCAGCGACTGGATTCTGACGCGGCAAATAAAGTTGGTGCGGGCGATAAAAACCTCGCTCCGGGCAGCTGGGTGATCTTGTCGCGGGACCTCTATTCTAAGCCGATCGACGGTGTTGAGCCTGATTTTGACGGCGTGATGGTGCTTGCTTTCGACAAATACGATCAGAACTATTACACCGTCTGGCGAAATTCGCCCAACACAGAGGTTTGGGGCTCGCTCCCCCTCAAGGTCGAGGGCAAGGGCGACAACAAGACGTTTACCGTCAAAGTGCGAAACCCTGCGACAGGCAAAATGGACGACAAGACGTTTATTGTTTTCAAAGACAAAAACCGTATGAAAGTGACGCCGCCTGAGGATTTTGCTCAGTATCAGCAACCGCAGGCCAAGCACAAATAACGACGGTGGAAGAACTTAATAACCCTTTTCCAGAACCGGTCGAGATCCAAATAACAGACTCGCTTGACCTTCATTCGTTCAGCCCGAAAGACATCCGTGCGGTCGTCGAAGCATACCTCCCGGAGGCTCATAAGAGAGGCTTTAGGATAGTTCGCATTATCCACGGCAAAGGCGTGGGCATTGGGCGCGAGATAGTTCGCCAAGTGTTGTCGGAAACAGATTTTGTTAAGTCGTTTAAGAACGCGCCGGAGTTTTCGGGTAGTTGGGGAGCGACGATAGCGGTGCTGGATGTTTAGCGATCTTCGATCACGTCCGCCCACACCTCATCTTCTTTTTTCAGTCCGGGATAGGCAGTTTCGAGGAGAGCGTCTTGCTCGGCGAGGCGGCTTTCAGCTTGTTCGAGACTTGCATTGAGGCTCGCACAGCGACGTTCAAGGTCGTGGATGTGCTTTTTGCGTTCGAGATGGACGCGGTCGAGATAGAACATATAGGTAAACTGCAGTCCGACGATCCCGACCAGCACCAGCGATAGTAAAATGAGTGCAAATGAAAGCATAACCTTTGCCCTTTCCCGAATTATACTCTTGACCTCGGCCAAAGGAAAAGTAAAAATCTAAGCAAATGGAAATACCTACACTGAAACTCCTCTACACGTTGCTGTGCGACGATGTCCGCATCGAAATGGGCAACAAGATCTCGCTGATGGGCGTGTTTCAAAACATTATGGTCGAGAAATTGCCAGTGTCGCTCATCAAATTTGCGGTCATAAACCATTGGAGCGGGCAGGGCACTCACGAGACCGAGGTGAAGATATTGTCGCCTGACAAATCAACGCTCATCGTTACTTCGCAACCGACAATGATCGACCTCGCAAGCGGCGGCTTTACTGATAACGTCAGCTTTTTCGTCAACGTAGTCTTCTCAAATCCCGGCACCTACTGGATCCAGACCGTTGCAAACACCGTTGTTCTCGAAGAATTTCCGCTCATCGTCACCGACTCCGAAAACATCGATTCGATGCGTCCGGCCGAAGAGATAACCGAGACTGTCAATTAACAATTAAGAAGTTTTTGCCAGGAATTACACGAATGTCACGAATGAGATCTTTCTTATATTCGTGTTATTTGTGTAATTCGTGGCTAAATTTCTTACTATTTTTCTTCGCGGTTGATGTCGAGTGAGATCGCCATTGAGTATATGGCATGGGAATCTACTTTGAGATCTTTATCCGCAAAAACTATCACTTCCAATTTCCGATCAGTATAAATGGCGACCAATAAAATGGATGGGCAAATGGAGCTGCCGGGTTTGTTTTGTATAAACGCAGCTTTGCTACATCGACCTTGATCTTTTTTTCGGCATCAACATCTTCCTGCGTCAGTTGTCTGGTATTAGTGAGCTTTGTTTTATATTCGCCCTTCAACAAGGCGATCTGGGCCATTCTGAGAGCGGAGGCCTTGTTCGCACCTACATGAGCGTAATTTTGATAAAAGCGAGCCATCAATTCGGCAGTACTACCGTCTGAGACTTCCCAAAGAGAGGCCATTACCGCCCCGGCACCCAATCTCTGAGCAAGTTCGGCAAAACCGTCAACTTCGCGGCCATTAGCATCAGGTTTCTGAGCCGCAGTTGCGCACGCTGATAATGTAAGCAGATCAACTCCACTGAAGAGGTCTGTTTGGGTTTTCATATCATCAAGCGTGAACGGTGTTCCATCACCCATCAACAGAAATGAGAGGGCTTCATCGCCAGGTTCAAACTTAAAATGCGATGCGATATGCACTATTGGACGGCGTGCCTTTAACGCCTCGATCATCGACGCCTTGCTAAACTGCCGGTCGAGCAAGACCTTTCCAGGAATGACGCCATGTTGTCCCGACTTGAATATTCTTGCCAATTCCGATCTTACCGAGGGAAGCTCTGATGCATTGAATTTGGTTCCAAGCAACTCGACAGTGAGTGCCTCAGAACTGCCGAAACCGCTGCCGCTCTTTTCTTTACTTTGTGGCCTATTCATTCTTTCTTCGTCTGCCCGAGTAAAGACGACGTTATTATATCGTTCGGCCATATATCGCTTGCCGTCGTAAAGTGCTGCAATCGGCAGATAACGCAAGTTACCGTCAAGCGACCAGAGGATCGTCTTTGTCCCCGCCGGCAACCTTTTTTCGATCGGTGCAAAGACCATATCGTATATTTCTTTTGAAAGAGGCCGCGGATCGTACTTTGGCGTTCGCAATAATTGCCATAGTTGCTGAGACTTTTTGTTTAGCAGATCATTTGCGAACGGCGACGAAACGGCAAAAGTCTTATCGGGGGTAATGACAATAGCTTTGTAGCCATCATTGCTGACCAGTGTATAAACAACCGCGGCGGGCGACTTTGACGAGCCGGATGTTTCCTTTAACATTTCCTGTGTAGCTTTTAGGTCTGAGATGGCCGGATCCTTGTCTTTTTCACCGGGCGGTTCGGCAAATTGCCTAGCGGCTTCGTTAATGAACAACACCAAGTCATTTTGTGCGGATGCCTGTTTATTAAGTAGAGCGTTATACGCGGCCATTTTGGCGG
This sequence comes from Pyrinomonadaceae bacterium, assembly GCA_046594975.1. GTDB lineage: Bacteria > Acidobacteriota > Blastocatellia > Pyrinomonadales > Pyrinomonadaceae > OLB17. The sequence goes on from JBKJRA010000328.1 coordinate 3,134, forward strand.
CGTCTGGCTGCTGTCCGCCCATACTGTTGCGAAACTGATCCATCGTCTGTATCGACACCACTGCTTTACCAACCATTTCATCCAGTCCTGCCGACAGCTCGGTCTCACGTTGCGTCAGCGACATCATGCCGACGGAGCCGGTCGAGGAGCGAAGGTCAAAGTACTGCTGATCCTTGAATAGATTGAGCAGCCGTTGGGTCTCGGCAAAACGGTTTTGTTCTGCGAGTTCGGCCCCGGTCCGTCGATACACACCGTCGAACGACTGCAAGAATGCCTTTTGAGTGTTCTTATCCAGACCCTGCACTGACGAGCGCAGTTCCTGATAAGTGTTTACAGATCGTTTGCCAAGAAAGACGGCCATTCGTCCTTGCTTGGCAGAGTTGAATAGGACAAACAGATTAGACAAAACACGAGCCTCACCGGACCTGTCTCCCATTACCTGGTGCAGAGCAAGAGCCTGCGCCATATACTCGATCCCTTTCGCGTACTCACCTTTATCACCGTAAATTGAACCGAGATTGCCCAGCCCGGTCGCCTCAAAGCCCCTGTTCCCGGATGCTCGGATAATTGGCAAGGCTTCGCTCATATACGCGATCGCCTTGTCATAATTCTTCATGCCGCGATATACCGTGCCAATGTTGCCGAGCAAGCGTCCGATCTCAGCGGTATCACCCAACGCACGCTGTATTTCGAGGGCCTTAGAGTACTTTTCTATGGCCTTTTCATTTTCTCCTAGTTTTTGGTGAGCGACACCGGCATTACCTAGACTGATCCCGCACATTCGCCGATCGCCGAGAGCACTGAACATTGCAAAGGCTTTGTCAAAGTTGTCAAGAGCCTTTGCCAACTCGTTTAACTCCAGATATATGGTTCCAACGTTGTTGTATATAAAGGCCCTAATTCTTAGATCTTGGACCTTGGCGGCAGTAAGTATGTTGAGCATCTGGTCAAAGGTCTCGATCGCTTTTTGGTTTTCGCCTGTTCGGGAATATATGGTCGCAATATTGCCGTATGAAATAGCTTCCTCGGCCGGCCTGTTGGCATTGTGCGCAGCTATTGCAGCTTTTCGAAAGAACTCTAGGGCGTTCTGATTTTCGCCCAGCATACCGTAGGCGTAACCCAGATTATTTAAGCTATCGGTTTCTCCGACATCGTTTCCGGCCGCGCGGAATAGCGGTAATGCATCGTTATATTTTTTGACGGCTGCTCTGAGTGATTCTACTGATGGCTGCATGCGCAGAATGAAGGCCTCCGCATATAGCTTTCTGGCGGTCAACAATCCTTTATCGGTCGGGTTCGATGCCCGGATATTGATCACGTTTATTTGATAAAGGCCGGCCGCGGCGGACGGCTCTAGCGAGCGAACCTCTACACGATAGTTACCCGCAGACTCAGAAATAAACCCTACCGGCTCGGGTCCTTGAGTTCCGTTGGGGCTGTCGACCTCCTCGATCTTTTTGCCGGACGGGTCAAATACAGTCACGACAACATCTATACCTTTTTGTTCGACAACCAATTCCACAAACTGCCCGGTCTGTAGCTCAATACTATACGTGTGGGCAGCAGCGCCCTTCAATTCGCGTTCGACCGCCTTTCCATGGTTAAGTGGAACAGCATTGGGATCTTGGGAGTAGATCGGCAAAAGCGGGTAAAGACAGGTAAAAGCCAATACAATCTTTATGCAAAGATCATGAAAGCAGGAACGGGATACCATAGCAAATGCCTCCTACGAACTATTTGTGTGAATTATGTGTAAAGTTACCTAAAAAGGAAGCCAGGTGCAAATGAGGTTGTCAATTGTCGCGGTTGATGTCGAGGGAGATGGCCATTGCGTAGATGGCGGCGGAATCTACTTCGATCTCTTTGGAGGCGGTGGAGCCTTTGTAGGTGGCGGTGACGCGGTAGCGGGCCTGGCCTTCGGGTTGGCTGAAAGTGAATTCGCCGCTGTAATTGGTATAGCCTGAGCCGATATTGCGGCGGTTGTCGCCGGAGATCTTTTCGACCTCGACCTTGGCACCGCTGACGCTGGTGCCGTCTTTGAAAAACACGCTGCCGCGGATGATGATCTTGGTGCCCTGATCGACCATCATGATGAGATTGCCGCCCAGATCTTTAACCTTGCCGCTTTTGACCTCGACGCTGTATTTAATGCCGGTCGCATAGCCTTTGGCGTCGAATACGATGTTGTAAACGCCGCTTTCGAGTCCGCCGAGCGTGAATTCGCCTTTATTATTACTGGTTGCCGAACGTATATCTTTGGCATTTTGCCTCGCGGTGATAGTCGCTCCTGCGATCGAATCGCCGCGCATATTGCGGATCTTGCCTTTGACGCCAGTTTCCTGAGCGGAAACGGTGAGCAGTGAGCAGTAAGCGGTAAGCAGTAGGCAGAAGATAGTAGGCAGTAGGCGGTAGGCAGTAGGCAG
>JBKJRA010000036.1:0-6963 GCA_046594975.1 Pyrinomonadaceae bacterium
CTTGGCCGTCGATGCTGCGGACCTTGTGGCGTGACGACGAGCGATATAAGCAGGCGTACTGGTCGGAGATACCGGGCTATTATTTCGCGGGCGACGGCGCCAGACGTGACGAACGCGGCTATTATTGGATAATGGGACGCGTCGATGACGTGATAAATGTCAGCGGTCATAGGCTCGGCACCGCCGAGATCGAATCCGCTCTCGTCTCGCACGAAGCTGTCGCCGAAGCTGCAGTCGTCGGACGCCCAGACGATATCAAGGGCCAGGCGATCTCAGCTTTTGTCACGCTCGAAGGTGGCCGCAAAGGGAATGACGAGTTGAAAGACGCCCTGCGTGCCCACGTCGCCAAGGAGATAGGCTCACTCGCAAAGCCGGACGACATCCGCTTTACTGATATGCTGCCTAAAACCCGCTCCGGCAAGATCATGCGACGACTGCTTCGCGAACTCGCCGCTGGCGGAACCATCGCGGGCGATGTAACAACTCTCGAAGATCTCTCAGTACTCGAAAAACTACGCGAAGACGAGGAATAAAGGTTAGCTTTTTTTGGTCGGCAGGATTGCCTCGCAAAATTTGCACCATAGCTCGAAAGTTTGTGATACAAAAAAATAAATTCGGTAATCGATGACAACTTTACGGAACACACGCTAATCAAGCGTCTTACCGTTATTTACTGTAAAATATGCACAGTGACGGAAAAGATACACATTACGGGTCTGAAACGAGCTGAGTTGGAGGAGCTTGCTGCCGCGTCCGGCGAGCCGAAATATCGTGCAACACAGGTTTTTAAGGCTGTTCACGAAAGGCGTTTGACGGCGTTTGATGAGATAAGCGATCTGCCGAAAAAGTTTCGTGCTCGGCTCGTCGAGACTGCTGATATCTCGCGGCTCAAGGTCGATGCACGTTATGTATCTACCGACGGCACGCGGCGTTACCTGATGACTACCCCTGACGGCTACCCGGTCGAGACGGTCTATATCCCGTCAGAGGCTCGCGACACGATCTGCTTTTCATCGCAATCGGGTTGCCCGCTAAAATGCGATTTCTGCCTGACGGCAAAGCTCGGCCTGCTCCGCAACCTGACCTCAGGCGAGATCGTCGAGCAGGTAATTACTGTACTCAATGACGTTTACGGCGTCGGGGTTGAGACACCGCACGGGACAAATCTTGTTGGAATGGGAGCTGGGGAACCTTTCCTAAATTTTGACAATCTGATCGATGCCCTTGAAATTATGGCTGACGAAGACGGCCTTTTCATCGTGCCAAACCGCGTGACGATCTCCACCGCCGGCATCGTGCCGCGGATCTACGATTTTGCCAAACTTGAAAATCGCCCGCATCTGGCGATCTCTCTGTCGTCGGCAAATAACGAGCTTCGAGATAAACTGATGCCGATAAACAAACGCTGGGACCTGTCGGAGATTATGACCGCGGCAAAAGAATTTGAAACTAGCCTAAGGCGCGGTGAGCGTTTTACTTTCGAATATGTGATGCTCGGCGGCACCAATGATTCGGACGCAGATGCAAATATCCTGGTAGATCTGCTCGAGCAATATCAGCTCAAGCGGGTCAAGATCAACATGATCCCGCACAACGGCGCTGAGCAGCTTGATTACAATGCTTCGACGCCGGAGCGTGTCGAAAGGTTCAAATGGATACTCGAAGCTCGCGGCGTTTCGGCATACGTCCGGCAACCTCGCGGACGCGACATCTATGCCGCGTGCGGACAACTTGCCGCGATGGAAGAACATAAAGCACAAGCTTAAACCCTCAAATATGGAACTTCTTATTCCAGGACTAATTCTTGTGGCGTTGATGGTTTATGCCTCGACGCGGATAAAGAAAACGGCCGCTGCGGCGTTTGAGGCCGAAACCATCGAATCGGATGATTTCATCATCTTAAAACCTGAGGGTTTTTTAAATAATCTAAACGGCGACCCAAAACATGCTTTTGAGGTATATTCGAAAGAGTTTGGCGGCGACGGTGCCGAAGATATCAAACAGGGACGAGCGGATCTGACTGTCCTAGATGAGAAAACATTTGAGGAAGTCATTTCGGATATAAAGCAGTCAGGCGACTCGATAAATGAAGATATTATTAAAGTTATGGGCTCAACACATTTTCGCGTGATTGAGACGTCGCGTGTCGAAAAAGGTGTCGACCTTTTGGTTACATACAAGATAGCGGAAAAAAACAGTAAAGTATTTGTGCTAGAGGCCGTCAAACTGGCCGTCACATCGGATGAGTTTTCGCGTAAATTTGAGACTTTTGTCGCAAGTTTTGAGCTAAAATAGAATAAATAAGTTCCGCAAAGGAATTATTTCGTTAAGGACAATTTCTTATGATAAAACAATTGGTCAGAGTTGGGTTTTTGGCAACGATAGTGATCGCGGTAGGTTTTTTCACCAGCATCAACGCTCAGAGCGTCAGCGGCTCGATAGGCAATGGCACGGTAACACGCGGCACTGCGGCTAAGGCAAGGGTGGTCTTGAGCATTCCCGGCGGACTGCATGTTAATTCAAACCGTCCAAACGGCGAATATGCCATTGCTACCACGGTCAAGGTATCTTCTAATGGCGTAAAACTCAGCTCCGTCACCTATCCGCGCGGAGCCAACCGCAAATTTGAGTTTTCGGAAAAGCCTCTCAATGTCTATGAGGGCCGTGTCACATTTGGGTTTAATGTGACTGCTCCGGCAACATTTCGCGGACGAACAGTCACAGTCAATGTGACGGTCCGCTATCAGGCATGCACAAACGAGGTCTGCTACGCACCGAAAAGCAAGCAGATCACGCTCAAAGCACAGGTAAACTAACGGCGGCGGCCGATCACAGACAACAGTCGTCCGGTCTTACCATTTTTAACTTTTTCGAGTCGGTAGGAAAAGAAAAGGTCGGGCCGCTTCATCGTGCAGAAAGGAGCGGTCCAAATATTTTCGTTAGGCAAGCCGCTGGAGATCAACTGATCCCGGTTGGCAAGATGCAGATCGACCAGAGCATGTCCCTCTTGTGTCGATATAAAGTATTTTTCACTGCCCACAAAATTATCGGCAAACGCCGTGATTACATCTTCACCGATCTCGTAATTACCGCAGCCCGCGGCCGGGCCTATCGCAGCTATCATATCTTTCGGATCGCTGCCGTAATCCTCAGCCAGCTTCGCAACCGCTTTTCTTACAATAGATCGAACGGTTCCCCGCCAGCCTGCATGAACAGCGGCAAATGTTCCCGTAACCGGATCGCCTATCAAAACAGGCACGCAGTCGGCAGTCTTCGCTGCTGCAAAAACACCTGTGATATTTGAAACTACAGCATCAGCGTGGTCCTCGGAATCGCCGATATCGTCTATCCTGTTGATCGTTTTTATGGTATCACCATGAACCTGCCACACCGCTGCGATCTGCATATCACCGCCGAAAACATTCAGAAAGCGACGGCGGTTTTCATAAATATTCTCAGCCAGATCTTCGTTAAAGCCTGCGAGATTTAGATCTCCAGACGGAAAATCAGATACGCCGCCGAGCCGCGTCGAAAAGCCGTTGACAAAACCGGCATCTTCCAAAGCACGACTCACAAGTACCTTAACGCCATCGCGTTCTCGCCAAAAAAACCCCGAATCTGCTAAAGTTTCATCAGTCATTTATGATCTTATCTATCGGAATCGACATTACGGAAGTTTATCGCATACGCCAGACTATCGCCAGAACACCGCGTTTTGTGGAGCGTGTCTTCACGGCAAATGAGCGTGCATTTTGCGAAGGCAAAGGCGTCGCAGCCGCTCAAAGTTACGCCGGACGCTTTGCCGCCAAAGAGGCATTCCTTAAAGCACTGAAAACAGGCTGGCGTGGAAAAATAAACTGGCAAGACATCGAGGTTGTATCTGACGATCAAGGTGCTCCTTCGCTCGAGATCCACGGCGAAGCTCGCAATATACTAAAAACGCTCGGGGCGACCCGCGTACATCTCTCGATCTCGCACACTTCGGAAAATGCGATCGCCGAAGTAATTTTAGAAAAAGATTAGGGTTTTGGCGTCGCTGTTGGACTAGGTTTGGGTAAAGGCGGCGGCCCCGTCGAACTTGGTTTTGGCTCGTCGAGATTTAGAAATACAACCGGCGCGTCGTGATCCGAAAGCCTTTCGGGCCGCGTCGCATCGTTTGACCATACATGCGGAAAATCAGCATCGACCCGCGCATAACCAAATTTAGCGACAATTGCTTTGACAGGTTTATTGATCAACATATGATCGAGAGCCTGTGCGGAGCCGTCAAAACTATAAGAGTAACGGTTAGGTGCGGCGATATAATCGATCAGATCGACGAGGCCGGTCGTGTAAGGCGTCTTCGAGGGAACGATAACGTTCGGGTCGGACTTGCCTTTGAGAATGCCAATCAGATCGTTGTAGCCGTCATTGAACTGAAATGAATTAAAATCGCCGCACACAAGTAGCCGCTCGTTCGGGTCGCCTTTTTCACGTTCCTGGATAAAGTTTGCCAGCCATTCGGCTTCGAGGCGACGTTTATTTCGAACGCGGTCACCGTCCTTTTCGTCGTCAATTCCGCGATAAGATTTGAGGTGATTGACGATAACCGTAAAGGCAAAAGGTTTGCCTGTCTTAGCGTCCGCAACCTCGGCACGCAGCATGAGCGGCGGTCTGTCAAATAGTTTCTCGTCTGGAAATCCGGCTCCGTAACTTAGCTTTTCGTCCTTGGCGAGCTGCTTGACCTCGACGACCTTGACCTTGGTAGATTTGACCAAAAAACCGACGTCGATACCGCGAACGTCATTGCCCTCTTCGAGATAAGGGACATATTTGGGATCCGGTTTTCCCGCCGCAACCGCGTCAGCGTTGATCTTATCGGCAAGTTTTTGCAGCACCTTGAGATTTTCCATCTCGACGATGCCCAGCACGTCAGGCATCGATAGCACGGTGCGGATCGCAAGTGAAGCCTTGTTCAAACGTGCTTGAAACACATCCTTCGGCAGCGTAGCTTCTTTCTCGACATTACTCGAATTTACTTCGTCATCGAAAAAATTTTCGACGTTAAAACTGCCGACCGTTACCTCACGATCACCCGCAGGGCTGACAGCGACAAAGCCTTTGATATTTTCAACCGTCGGGGGATTAGTAGCATCGACGAGTAATGTGTAAAACTTTTTCGAATAGTCGATAACGCCGGTCAGGCCTTTCATAGTCGCACCGGAGGGAACGTCGATAGCTTTTGCACCGGTCTGCGAATCGCTGTCGACACGCAGTATTTCCGGATTCATATCAAACCTTGGAACGGTGTCTGGCAGCTTATCAAAATAGGCAACAAGCGTCTCTATCCCTGGTTCGCGAAACGGACGCGGTGTTCCCTGTAGAGCCGCAAAGAAAATACCATTTGACGTGGACTTGCCTGTCTTCTCGTTCGTGAAACCATTGGTCGGCCCGACGACGACTATGTCCGCCCTGACACGCATCCCCTCAAATCGCTCCATCTGATCGAGCTTTCCTCTAGGGTCGAGTTCGGCAGATGTCAAAACGATCGGAGCCGGCAGAGGATTGTCTTTCGAGATGACCTTAACGGTCGGTTTTGTTATTTCAGTGATGCTGAGAAAGATCTTTTCACTTCGCGGACGAAATTCGGCAACCGTTCCTTCAACCTGTACGAGGCTGCCTAACGAAACCGAACCGACGCTGGTTTCACCGTAAACGTAGAGCCCCTCAGATGTTTTAGGATCAGCATCGATCTGTCCATCCGGCGTTTGGATATAAAAACCCTTGGGCAAAATAGCAGTGACGACACCTGAAACACGAACCGTCTCACCAACGTGAGGTGATGCATTGGTCGCACCCTGGATCTCGTTGATCTTGTATTCCTTTTGCGCAAATGCAGAAACAGTCAGTCCAATAAGGAAGAGGAAGGTAATAAGCGTACCTCCACAAATTGTGGTTACTTTTTTATCCATATCAAATTGACGATCAGGCTCCCATATAATTTCCCCTTTTTGAAAAAGTCTCAGGGCAATCCGGGCTAGCGCCGTTGGCCAGCAAAATCGACGTTCGAAAGGCTGGAAAAAACTTGGACTGCTCTCGACTGAAATACAAGCCCACGAGCCGTGACGCTAACATTAAAGTTTGTGCCGCTCGTAATATTGTCGAAACTGTAATTTCCTTGTGCGTCGGTGAACGCCGTCCTTGGAATACTAGTCTGCTGATCCACGAATGTCACCTTGGCGCTAAGAACACCGGTACCGCCTCCGCGAGGCCTCGTCACACGTCCGGTAACCGTCAAATTACTGACAGGCACAAACGGCCGCAATAAGGTCCAGTCGGAGAAATTGCTGACCGGAGTCGTTGTAGTTACAGTGTTGGCGGTTGTGTCGAGAACTGCCCCGTCAACCAGCGAAAAGGAGTTTTCAAAACGGTGCAGAGCCAGCGAGCTTTCCGTCGCCCCTGCCGGAACGTCCGTATCGACATACTTGAATATAAGGTTTGCCGTGATGTCTCCGGTCTCAAATAGAGTCCAGTAACGTTTTAAGGTGAATGGAGGTTCAGGAGCACTTGGATGCGTAATATTGAACGTAGTTACTGCTAGGGTCGAGGGGCTGATGCCTACAGCAGTCGGATTAACAGTTACCGGTGAATAGCCGTCATTTGTTCCGACGGGATATGTAAAGGCTCCGTTAGTAGTTGTAAATTGTCTCTCCAGCTTTCCATTGACCATGCCGCTGTTAAATCTCGTAATCGTTGCATTAGGGCCGAGCGTGATCGTGTAATTTGTATTCCCGACGGCATTGGTCGTCACTAACGTCTCAGGACCAAGAGCCAATACGCCGTTAACGGTAATGTTGCCGGTCATATAAGTTTGCGGATATGCGAGCGTAAGATTTGTCATCGTACCGGATCCGACTGTCTGTGCAGCAAGGAGCGGATCGATCTTTTGCTTAAGAACGGTTGCGATCGAGGTTGGCACGTTCG
>JBKJRA010000052.1:0-3957 GCA_046594975.1 Pyrinomonadaceae bacterium
TTCAAAATGTGGCAGGTAAACGGCATTGAGCCCGAGGTTTACAATTACCGGACAGGCAAGGCCGAAGAGGCCGGATACCCACTCAGGCCCGAGATCGTCGAATCGACTTTTTATCTATATCGCTACACCAAAGACCCTAAATATCTGGCGATGGGCAAGCAAATGTTTGACGATCTCGTTAAATATTGCCGCACCGACGTAGCGTACACAGGACTGAAAAGCGTCGTGACAAAAGAGAAGAGCGACTACATGCACAGCTTCTTTTTCGCCGAGACACTAAAATATTTTTATCTATTGTTCGCACCGGAAAAGACGTTGGATCTCAAAAAATCCATCTTTAATACAGAGGCACATCCGATACAGAAAACCTGGAAATAGTTTTTATGGCTAAAACAAAGGCATTGGCCAAAACAGAAAAAAAGAAGATCCTTGTAACCGGCGGGACCGGTTTTCTCGGCACGCATATAGTCCAACAACTGCTAGACGCGGGCGAGAAAGATCTCAAAGTAATGGCGTCGCGTGTGCCTGATTGGATGAAAGACGCCGGCGTAGAGGCGGTCGAGGGTTCGGTCACGGACCGCGAGACTAACGCCACGGCTTGTAAGAATGTCTCGGCGATATTTCACCTCGCGGGCAAGGTTTCGCGTGACAATGACGACGCTGCGGCGATGAACAAGATCCATCTCGAAGGCACACGTTTGTTATGCGAGGCAGCTGTTGAAGCAGGCGTCCAGACGATGGTGCTTTCTTCGTCAAGCGGTACGATCGCCGTTAGCGAAGACGCGACCGTTGTCGATGAGACGTTTCCGCAGCCTGTTGAGATATTGACGCGGTGGGCGTATTACGGCTCGAAATATTATCAGGAGCGTGCGGCGTTAGAAAATTTTGATGGCGAAGGCCGAAAGCTCGTCATTATGAATCCTTCGCTCCTGCTAGGTCCGGATGACGAACGCCTCAGTTCGACCAAACCTGTGCTTGATTTCATGGCCCGAAAGATACCATATTGCCCAAGTGGTGGAATAAACTTCGTCGATGTCCGCGATGCGGCGGCGGCATTTATTACCGCTTTGGAGAAAGGGAGTCATCAAGAAAAATATCTGCTCGGAGCTGCAAATATGACCTTTCCGCAGTTTTTTGGGCGTTTGGAAAGATTGTCCGGCGTGTCGGCGCCGATGCTCAAGGTTCCGAAAAAGCTTGCGATGGCAGGCTCGGGAATGATCAGTTCGATATACAAACATTGGGGCAAAACATCGCCTGTGATGCCTACGGAAGTCGAGCAGGCTGAGTATTTCTGGTATTTTGACTCATCAAAAGCCGTCGAAGAGCTTGGTTTTACACCGCGTGATCCGCAGGAAACGCTCCAAGATACTATTACCTATATTCGGCAAAACTTTCTCGGCGAGGGCGTTTTCAATTGAATAAAAGAAATTTGCCACGAATGCACGAATAAGATGGGTTTCATTCGTGCATTCGTGGCCAACCTCTTTTGTTATTTAATTTCGAAGAAAATAGTGCCGCATAGATCATATCGACAAGTTTTCATATTTCCTCCGAATTTGGTATCCCGTCACCTTTAGAACGCCTAAATAGGCGGTAACATGCAAAAATGATCAGACCGATCAGGATCGCTATTAGGCTCGAAAACCCTTCCTTTGCAAAATCCACATTTGTCAGCAGCCAGATGATCAAACCGATGGAAAGTATTGCCGCCAACAGGCCGAAAGGTGCTAAAAATGGTGGAGCGGGCATGTCCTTGCGGCTTCGAAATATCGGCAAAGCGACGCACGTCGTCGCATAAACGATGAGCCGCGTAATGGTCGCAATCGCCACCGCAGACAGAAACGACGATTGTAATGTGAGGATAAGTATGACGACCGCAGTAACGATTATCGCAACGTGCGGCGTTTTAAATCTTTTGTGCGTACGTTCGAAAACCGACGGTAGATCGCCCTGCTCGGCCATTGCAAACACGGTCCGAGTCGCGGTAAGCACGGCACCATTTATGTTGCCATAGATCGAGATCACGATGCCGACGGTGATAAACGCCGCTCCAAATGGCCCGAGAAACACAGTCGCGGCATCAGCAAGCGGCCTTTCGGACGTTGCGAGTTGCGGCAGAGTGCCGATCGAAACTACCTGGACAGCGACATAGACTATCGTCACTATCGCAATTCCTATGGCTAGACCGGAAGGCATTATCTTTCCAGGATTCTTAGTCTCGCCTGCCAGAACGACCGACCCTTCAAAACCGACGAATGCGTATATCAGCAGTAGAACCGCACTCGAAAAAGCCGAATATTGCGGAACGGCGGCAAACGTAAAATTAGCCGGCTGGAGAAAGAACATTCCGACGACCGCAAAAACGAACAGGGGCAGTAGTTTGCCGACCGTGAAGATATTGGTCATCACGGCTGACTCGCGAATACCGATCAGGTTGACAGCCGTAATTATTACGACAACCGAGCTAACTATCGCGATCCGCATTGGGCCTTCGTTTGCACCGGGAATGAAGAAAGACAGATATGTGACGAGTAGATTGCAGTTTGCGGCAAAGGTCGAGACACGGACAATAAAATAAAGCCAGCCGACCTCAAAGCCAACCGCGGGGCCAAGTGATTCTCTTGCATATAGATACGGCCCACCCGTCGCGGAAAAGCGGCTTGCGACCTCAGCATAAACGAGTACGATCAAGCCGATGATAACCGCACACGCAACGAATGCGAGCAAACTATAAGATCCGATCTGAGCAAAAACCTTTGACGGCAAGCCGAAGATTCCCGCACCGATAATGCCGTTTATCACGAGAGCGGTAAAATCCCATCGGCCGATGCCGCGTATTAATTTTTCATTATTCATGTGTTTTTGATCTAAGTTTGGAAATTAGGAACGCTTTTCGTTTATACTCTGAAAATCATCCTAGGTAAAGAATTGAGGAGAAATTGAATGACCGGATCTCTACGTTTTGTCGCGATCATATCGTTAATTTGTCTTACGTTTGTCGTTTCGCCTGCTCAAAAAATCGATAAGAAAACTGAGGTAGTGCCGCCTAAAACCTACAAAGCGCCTGTTATCGAAGCGTCAGCTTCGCTACAGACAGCCCTCGGTAATGCCGTAAATGAAACACTCACAGCGTTTGCATCAAAGGGTTTCAAGCCCGAAGAGGTTGCTGCGACGCTGATCGATCTTCGTGATCCAGGTAAATTTCAGATGGCTGAGGTTCGCGGGCAGGCGAGAATCTATCCCGCGAGCGTGGTCAAGATGTTTTATATGACAGCGCTCGAGCGACAGCTTGAGGACGGCAAAGTGACGATGACGCCGGAGCTGACTCGGGGTTTGCGCGACATGATCGTCGATTCGTCCAACGAGGCGACGCAGTATGTCCTCGACGTGATAACCGGCACATCAAGCGGGGCCGAGCTGCCGCCGAAACAGTTTGAGGCGTGGCAATATAAACGCAACAGCGTCAACCGTTTCTTCGCTGCGATGGGTTACACCTACATCAACGCCAATCAAAAAACTTTTTGCGAGGACGCATACGGCATCGAGCAGCAGTCGCGTAATTACAAAGCCGAAAACCGCAACGGTCTCACTACCAACGCCGTCGCGCGTCTGCTCGCGGAGATCGTCACCGGGCGGATGAACGCGCCCGAGCGAACCGCGGCGATGATGACGCTGCTAAAACGCGACCCTTTCACCGGCACCGATCCCGAAGACCAGGCTCACGGATTTACCGGCAAACTATTGATCGACCGTAAAATGACTGACGTTAAAATATGGTCGAAAGCCGGCGATACCAGTAAAACCCGCCACGACGCAGCCTATATCGAGACGGCTGACGGGCTGAAATTTGTGCTGGTCGTATTCACCGAAAACCACGCATTTGAAAAAGAACCGATCCCGATGATCACGGGAAAGATACTCGAGGCCTTACGTCAGAACCGGGAGCGGTAGCGACCG
>JBKJRA010000305.1:0-5508 GCA_046594975.1 Pyrinomonadaceae bacterium
GTTCTCGATTATCTGCCGGTCGAGCAGTATCGTGGCGTCGAAAAGATCAAGCTCGTTGATTACATCAACGATCCGCGTCTCAAGAATATGGACACGCCGCTCAAGGGCGATCTGCCGGGGCTTTATCACCCGCGAGCTGGTAATCAGGCACCTTGGATGGAGATGTCGATGGCTGCACTGCTGATGCCGACCGAAGGATTTGTCAAAAAGTTTATGGCTAAAAGCTCGTTCAAAGGAAATATCGCCGGGCTGATATTCTCGCTCGTCGGGCAGCATTATTTTTTGACGCAAAAGCATTCGGTAAAACGCACGGCTCTCGAACCGCAGATACGGCAATATGCAGAAAAGAATTTAAAGCGTTGGAGCGAAAAACAGTCAGAGGGCAGTCTGCGCGCAAAGCTGTTCAAACCGTTTCGCCCGATACTCGAGCGCTGGGCAAAATGGCTTAATAAGAAAGCCGCAGCACAAAAATAAAATATGAACTATTGGATGGTCAAACAGGAGCCGGATGCCTATTCGTGGGATGATTTTGTCGCCGAAGGTAAGACTGATTGGACAGGCGTGCGTAATTATCAAGCACGGAACAATCTCAAAGCTATGAAAAAAGGTGATAGGGCGTTATTTTATCACTCAAATATCGGCAAAGAGGTCGTCGGTATTGCGACAGTATCAAGAACAGAATTCCCCGATCCGACCGACGAAAAATGGGTCGCTGTCGAATTGACGCCGAGTAAGCCGCTAAAAAAGCCGGTCACTCTGGCCGCTATGAAGGCAAACCTTGCTCTCGCAAACCTCGGTTTGATCAGGCAATCGCAACTTTCAGTAAGCCCGGTCACGACGGACGAATTTGAAGAAATCGTCAGCATGTCTAAATAGGTAATTTATGCTAAAAGAAGCTGTCGCCTATTACCACGAACTCCTTAACGATGATGCTCTTGCAACCGCGTCGCAAAAGATGCTTGACGAGCAACTCGAATCGTCAAAACTCATCTTCGGCGGTCGCCGCCTGTCGCCGTATTTACGTCCGCATTTCGTAATGGAGAGCGATTGGCAGCTTATCAGAAAGACATGCGAGACTGTATTTGGAGCATTGCAAAAGGTCAAAGATGCTGCGATCACTGACGATGCAATACTTGATGAACTAGGCGTTACTGAGATCGAAAAAGAGCTGATCAAGATCGACCCTAAATACTCGCACGTCTCGCCGACTTCGCGGCTTGATTCATTTCTAACCAGCGATTCGTACAGTTATGTAGAGTTGAACGGTGAGAGTCCGGCAGGAATTGCGTTTGCAGATTCTGCATCACAGATATTCTACGATCTGCCCATAATGCAGAAGTTTCTTGAGCGATACGATGTTAAAACACTCGAAGGCTCGTCGAAGATGCTCGATGTTTTGATCGATTGTTACACCGAATTTTGCGGAGGAACGATCTCGCACACACCATTTATTGCGATCGTTGATCTTAGGGACCTGCCGACCATCAAGGAATTCGAGCTTTTCCGTGATTATTTTGAATCCAATGGGTACAAAGCGATAATCTGTTCGCCGGACCAGCTGGTCTTCGACGGTTCGCGGCTATCGTGCGACGGAATTGAGATCGACATTGTTTACAAACGCCTCTTGGTCAATGAATATCTTCCGATAATGGAAGAACAGCCCGCTCTGCTAGACGCATATCGTGCGGGTGCTATATGTATGGTCAACAGCTTTCGCGGCAAGCTCGTGCACAAAAAGGCGGTATTTGCAGTGCTGACAAACGAGCGGTACCGCCATCTTTTCAGTGATGTTGAAATCGATGCGATAACTAAACACATCCCTTGGACACGCGTTTTTCGTGACGAACAAACTGAGAACCACGGTGAGACCATCGACCTCGTTGAATGGACGCGGACTAATTCCGGAAAACTCGTACTCAAACCCAACGACGATTACGGAGGGCACGGTATCTATATCGGCTGGAATTCGACCCCGGAAGAATGGGACGTTGCTATCGCTCACGCAATCAAAACAGGCGATTATCTCATCCAGGAACGAGTCAAAACGGCCAAAGAATTTTTCCCAATGCTTGACGACGAAGGGAATTGGGAACTTGTCGAGCAACTCGTCGATCTCGACCCGCTTCTATTTTTAGGCAAGGTCGGCTCGGCGTTCACACGGCTATCTTCGACGGAGCTTGCAAATGTCTCATCCGGCGGCGGAATGGTTCCGACGTTTATAATTAGTGATAAAGCGTAGAGGTTATATATGTCATTTCAAGCCTATCTAGATAATGTTCAAAACAAGACAGGAAAATCACCTGAAGATCTCGCAAAACTTGCTGAAACGAAAGGCTTTTTAAGCAATGGAGAGTTGATAAAAACTGTAAAAGCCACAGAGATCACGAATTGGCTTAAGCAAGATTTCGACCTCGGACACGGACACGCGATGGCTATTTTTGCACACTTTAAAGGTAAGCGAGACTAAACTGTATTCAGATGACATCTTCTAATACCTCACGGCTCAAAACTCTTACGGACGAATACCTGGACCTTGAAGCAAAACTCAAGCTCGGCGGCGGTCCCGAGAAAATAGAAAAGATCCATAAACAGGGAAAGCTCACTGCTCGCGAGCGTGTCGAACTGCTGCTTGACGCCGACACGTATTCCCAAGAGATCGGGTTACTTGTCGCGTATGACCAATATGACGGCACGGCTCCGGCAGCCGCGGTTGTTACTGTTGTTGGCAAAGTGCAGGGACGTGAATGCGTCATCGTAGCGAACGACGCGACGATAAAAGCAGGAGCGTGGTATCCCGAGACGATCAAGAAGATCCTGCGTGCCCAAGAGATCGCGATGCGTAACCGCGTTCCGATCATTTATCTTGTGGATAGCGCGGGCGTGAATTTACCATATCAGGGCGGTGTTTTTCCCGGCCAATACGGTGCCGCACGTATCTTTTATTACAATTCGATAATGCGGCGTTACCTGAAAGTGCCGCAGATCGCCGCCGTGATGGGGATGTGCGTCGCGGGCGGAGCTTATCTTCCGGCGTTGTCTGACGTAATATTAATGGTCGAAGGCACGTCCTTTATGGGGCTCGGCGGTGCAAATCTTGTCAAGGGGGCGACCGGACAGACGATAGATAATGAGACCCTCGGCGGTGCGATGACACACAACTCGATCTCCGGCGTCGCTCATTATCACACGCCTGACGACAAGTCGTGTCTGGAAAAGATTCGCTTGCTCGTTTCAGAACTTCCTGAAAAAGAGATCAGCAAAGTATCTATCAAAGAAAGCTTACAGCCGTCAGCTAACTGCGGTCAGCTGTATTCCATCCTTCCCGAAGACCACCGTGCGCCTTATGATATGCGTGCCGTCCTCGATACTTTCCTTGACAAGTGCGGTATCGACGAATTTCAGGCTGATTTTGCCAAAGAGATGATCTGCGGCACGGCGCGGATCGACGGGATACTGGTTGGGGTTATCGCAAATTCGCGTGGTATGTCGAAGGGCAAGCCCGGAACACCACCGCGTTTTGGCGGGATCGTTTATACAGAATCGGCTGAAAAAACGGCGTATTTTATTGAGAATTGTAACCGTCACTCGACTCCGTTGTTGTTTGTGCAGGACGTGTCGGGCTTTATGGTCGGTGCTGAGGCAGAGCATAGCGGGATCATTCGTGCCGGAGCCAATTTTGTCGAGGCAATGGCGACCGCTGAGGTGCCGAAGATCGTGCTGACCATCAACCACGCCTCCGGGGCGGGATATTACGCGATGGCCGGTCAGGGCTTCGACCCGGACTTCATCTTTTCGCTTCCGACGGGACGGATGGGTGTGATGGAAGGCGACAGCGCCGCCGTGGCGATCTACGGCACTCAGATCGAAAAGCTAAAAAAAGAAGGCAAAGTGCCGCCGGCCGAAATGCTGGCCGAAATGCAAAGCGTCCGCGAAACCTACGACCGCGAACTCGATGCCAAACACGCCGCCGCCCGAGGCCTTGTCGATGCCATCGTCACGCCTGAGAATTTACGCGACTCACTGCTACTCGCATTGCAAACTTGTTTAAATACAAACACTCCGCACATCGGGGCTTTTGTGCTTTAAGTTAACTAAGGATCATGTTTCAAAAATATTTAACTCTCGCTTTTGTTTTCTTTGCTTTGAGTATTTCTGCTGTCTCTCAAGATTCGGCTGCGAAGTTGATTTCGACTTCTAATTTTACGATATCGGCTGAGGATGAGGCTGCTGGGATAGATGGCGAGATTAAGATCGCTTTGGATATAAATAAATCAGGTGAGGTCACTAATGCCGTTGTTTATATTGCACCGATGTGGCCATGTGGAGTGGAGCTTTACAGCAGAGTGAATTCGGTAATGAGAGAGGCTGAAAAGGCCGTCCGCACCTACAAATTCTCGCCCGCTATGAAAGATGGCAAGCCCATCGAAACGAAGGTCGGGTTGACTATGTTGATAGGCAAAATGTACCGCGAGAAAAAAAGTTCCAAATGGCCGCTAGACCCAAATGTTTCAAAACCGATCTCCGGTGGTGTGATAAACGGTAAAGCCATCGCGCTGCCAAAACCCTCATATCCCATCGAGGCAAAGAGAGCAAACGCGGGAGGTGCGGTATCGATTCAGGTCCTTATAAGCGAGGATGGCAATGTCTTAAGTGCTCAAGCGGTCAGTGGTTCGCCGCTGCTGCAGTTCGCGGCAAGAGAAGCCGCGTGCGGGGCAAAGTTTTCTCCGACACTATTATTAGGGAACCCGGTCAAAGTGTCCGGAGTTATTGTGTATAATTTCGTGCCGTAGTCTTTTGAATACGAACACGCGGCACATCGGGGCGTTTGTGCTGTAGGAAACTTCAAATCGCCGAGCGGAAACGCTAGGCTTTTCCGAGAGCCATCTAATAATTCCGGGCGCCTATGCCGCCCGTTCGTTGCAGAAACCGAGGCATAGCCGCGAAAAGTTTTTTATGCCGCCGGAAAAGCACAGCTTTTCCGCTCGGCGAGAATAAGTGGATCTTCTCCGCCCGGCGAGAGAACAGAGTTCGATGGTATAGAAGCTTTTTAGGATTTCCGCGTCGATTAGCTCTTTTGTTCAGGCAAGCAGGGCCAGAATTTGTAAAAATTGAACAGAGCTGGAGTTATTCATGTTTCCTCAGCTCTGTTCGCGGCCCTGCTCTCGCATCCCCCGCCTTTTCTAATCTCAAATTTCGGTCTACAATTCACTAGTTATTGAGAGAGCAACTTTCATCCGGCGTCGTACGTTATGAAGGTCGTGAATCCTTCACTATTACTATTAAAACGAGGTTTAAGTGGAAAAAACACAATCTATTAAACAACTCATTTCGGACATTGATGCCGGTTACGTTTCTTTGCCCGAGTTTCAGCGAGATTTTGTTTGGGAAATAAGTAAGACATATGACCTATTTGATTCAATCACCAAAGACATATTTATCGGAGCGATTATTTATGGAATTCCTTCGTTCGAAATTGCAGTCCGTGAGGTGGACGGGCGACCAAAGGCA
>JBKJRA010000190.1:0-5209 GCA_046594975.1 Pyrinomonadaceae bacterium
GATGATCTTATGGCTTTTTTGGATTCTGCAAAAGAGTCTTATCCTGACCTGCACAAACGAATTGTAGCGTCGGGGGCAAATGCCCCTTTGAACTCTGAAACGAGAAATAATCAGACATTTTCAGACACAAACGAAACTCCGCCAAAACTAAAAAAAGCCCCAAAACGCAAGCCATAAACACTCAAACACACTCAAACACAAATCACCTGTCTCAACTCCTAAGTGAAAGGTCGCAAGTTCAAATCTTGCCGGGATCACCAATAATTTTTGGAATGAGAGATCGAATGAAACTTTATATTAAGTGAACGGAAGTAGAGCGGTTAAGAGCACAGTGGCGAACATTTTATCCACTTAGGCAACGCCCGAGGTCTGTTCACGATCTCCAATCGACTCATGAACCGCATTGTTAGCGAGACAATGCGGTTTTTGTTTGTGTTAAATTAGTTACCGATGCAAAAAGTCCTGACAGCCGAGCAAATGCGAGAGGTCGATCGTCTCACCACCGAGCGATACGGCATTCCGTCGATCCTACTGATGGAAAACGCCGCTCACGCCGTCGCACGCGTCATTACCGAAAAACTCGGTGGCTCGGTCAAGGGGAAATCTATCCTCATCCTCTGCGGCAAGGGCAATAACGGCGGAGACGGTGCGGCATTGGCGAGGATTCTATGGCAAAACGGGGCCGCTGTAATTCCCATACTTTTTGGCCGCGTTGATGAAACGTCGGGAGATGCACGCACCAATTTAGCAATATTGAAGTCATTTGAAGAGGAGGTTTCTACATCCGGCGGCGAATTTAATAAGCTTTTGCTTCATGATATTGACGAAGACCTTATGCCCGTGATCGAAAGTGTCCTAAGTTCTTCGGAACCGACAATGATTGTCGATGCATTATTCGGTACAGGACTAACGCGGGAACTGACAGGCATTTATTCCGATCTTATTCAGCGTCTTGAGAACCATCGTGCAGATATTATTTCGGTTGATACACCTTCTGGTCTGAATGCAGACCTTTCGGTTCAGATAGGTCGAAATATTTCAGCGAAGACAACTGTCACCTTTACAGCTCCGAAACTGGCTAATGTTGTGGCACCCGCTTCGCATTATAATGGTGAGTTGATTGTTGCAAACATCGGGACGCCAGGAGAGCTAATTGACGGACAAACCTCTCAATTATTTATTCCAGAAAAAGGGGAAGTACATTATTGGCTGAAAAGAGCAGACTTCTCAGATAATTCATACAAGAACAAGCGCGGCCACACGCTTCTGATCGCGGGCTCTGACAGCTATTCAGGTGCGGCGGTGCTGTGTGGGAATTCGGCGATGCGGTCGGGGGTTGGGTTGGTGACGATAGTTACGCCGAAGTCTTCGAAAGATTCAGTCGCGTCGCGTGTTTTGCCCGAGGTTATGGTTCTCGGGGTTTCGGAGACGGAGAACGGTGCGATTGCCGAGGAAGCATTTGAGGAGATCAGCGATCTGCTCGAAAAAGTGGACGCCGTGGCTATTGGAAGCGGTATCTCTCAGGACGGCAGTACTAAAAAGTTTGTCCTAAAGGTGATCGAAAACCGGCGGCAGCCGACGGTTGTTGACGCGGATGCTCTCAATCTCCTCTCTCCATTCCAAAGCCCGCCATCGGAAGAGCCGCCTAAAGGCGGGACTCCAAACTTGATATTAACACCGCACGAGGGCGAATTTATGCGGCTGCTTGGTACGGATGACAAAGACGCAATAAAAGATCGGGTTGCGGCCGTTCGTGATTTTGCGGTAAAAAATAACGTAATTCTCGTGCTCAAGGGCGAGCGTGTTTTGATCGGTGCTCCTGATGGCAGGGTTGTTGTAAATCCGACGGGGAACTCGGGCCTCGGCAAAGCCGGTAACGGCGATACGCTCACGGGAATTATCGCAGGATTTGCTGCCCAGGCTGTGAAATTTAACATCGATATTTTTGAGACGGTCGTTGCGGCGGTCTATGTCGCCGGTATGGCGGGCGACATCGCCGAGCAAAAATACGGCAAACGTGTGATGACGGCTTCGGACGTGAGGGAGTGCCTGACTGAGACTTTTGAGCGATTAGAAAGGAATTAGAACAGGATATACAGGATGAGCAGGATATGAAGCAACACCCAATCTTTAGGCATCCTGTTCATCCTGTCTGAATTTGATGGAAAAAAGCGATTACCTCTGTAAAACACCAAACGAAACTTTTGCTTTCGGCGAAAAGCTTGGTAGCTCGCTCGCTGGCGGTGATGTTCTGTTGCTTTACGGCGGATTGGGTGCGGGCAAGACCTTGCTGACCAAAGGCATTTTGGAGGCGCTCGAATTTGATATTGATGAGGTGACGAGCCCGAGTTTTACGCTTGTAAACCTCTATAAGACCGCGAAATTTGATGTTTATCATATAGACCTTTGGCGGTTGGACGGCGGCGGAGATGTAGCGTTGGCTGTTGGGCTTGAGGAGATCCTTGAGAATGACCGGGTCGTGACGATCATCGAATGGGCCGACCGTCTGGGTGATCTTTCATTTCCCAATAACACCATCAAGATCACTATCGATGGCGATGGTGACGAACCGCGTCGGATCAGCATCATTCACCGCGAAAAGATTTAACATCAAATTTCTTTATCCCGCCTTGTTCTTGGCATATAATTTAGCCCATTTAATATGACGCACGGTTCAACGAAAGCAAGAAAAGAAATTAAGGCTCCGGCAGTCGAGACATCTGAAACTGGCGCAAATGAGGTGGACGAACGCCGTTTTTTTAACCGTGAGTTGAGTTGGCTCGAATTTAACAGTCGCGTGCTCGATGAGGCCACCAACGACAGCCTGCCCGTACTCGAACGCCTAAAGTTTCTCTCGATCTTTGCGACCAACCTGGATGAGTTTTTTATGATCCGCGTTTCAGGACTGAAAGAGCAGGTCGCGGAGGGCGTAGGCGGGATGTCCCCCGACGGCATGACTGCGTCCGAACAGCTCGACGAAATTTATAAACGACTGAAACCGATGCTCAAACGGCAGGTTTCATATCTGAGCGAAAATGTATTTCCGGCACTCCAGAAAGTAGGAATTACGGTCGAGGCTTACTCGACGCTAAACGCCAAAGAGAAACGGCTGCTCGATAAATACTTTCATAACAATCTGTTTCCGATACTGACGCCGCAGTCGGTCGACTCATCACATCCGTTTCCGTATATCTCTAATCTTAGCGTGAATATGGGGCTTTTTATCGAACCCAATCGCACGGTTACGCAGAAAAATCTCAAGCATTTGTTCCGCCAAAAACGTTTTGCCCGCATCAAACTGCCGCCTACAGTTTCGCGGCTCGTGCCGATCAATGAAAAGGCCGGACGCTATGCGTTGCTCGAAGAGGTGATCGCGGCAAATGTCCACGAGCTTTTCCAGAACATGAAAACCAGCGAGCCATTTCTGTTTCGAGTGACGCGTGATGCCGACATTGAGCTTCGCGAAGACGAGGCCGGCGATCTGCTGCGAACACTCGAACGCGAGTTGCAGCGCCGCCGCGATAGATTCGCCGTCCGGCTCGAAGTTTCGGCAGCAATGCCCGACAAGATGCTCAAGTTGCTCACGACCGGCACTGGTCTGGCTGATCACGAAGTAGAAAGGGTCGAGGGATTTGTCGATATTCCTGACCTGATGCAGCTATACGGACTCGATCGGCCGCGGCTCAAAGAAACGCCGATAGCATCGGTCGTGCCTGCTCCGCTCCAAAAGAATGAAAACATTTTCGACGTGATCAAAAAGCACGATGTGCTGCTCCACCATCCATATACCTCGTTTAGCACGGTGTCGGATTTTATTGCCGAGGCAGCGGAGGACCCGAATGTGCAGGCGATCAAGATATGCCTGTATCGTGCGGGCAAGGATTCGCCGATAGTAAATTCACTGATGCGTGCGAGCCGTTTGGGCAAGCAGGTGACGGCTCTGGTAGAGCTGAAAGCACGTTTCGACGAGGAAAATAATATCGAATGGGCTCGGCGTCTGGAAAACGAAGGCGTTCACGTTGTTTACGGGATCAGCACGCTCAAGACCCACTCTAAAGTGACGCTTGTCGTTCGCCGCGAGAAAGATAAACTTGCTCGATATGTGCATCTCGCGACGGGCAACTACAACCCGTTTACCTCGCGTATCTATACAGATCTCGGCATTTTGACCGCCGACGAAGAGATCGGCGAAGATGCGACGAGCCTGTTTAATTTTCTCACCGGTTATTCGCAGCAAAACAAATACAAGAGGCTAATTGTCGCTCCGTTAAATCTTCGTGAGCGGCTGCTCGATCTGATCACGCGCGAACGAAAGAATAAAGAGGCTAAAAAACCTGCACGGATCATCATCAAGGTCAACAGCATTACCGATGTCGAGCTGATAAATGCGCTTTACCGTGCGTCGCAGAGCGGTGTCGAGATCGATCTCATCGTTCGCGGGATCTGTGCGCTGCGGCCCGGCGTTAAAGGAATGTCTGAGAATATTCGCGTCCGCTCTATCATCGGGCGTTTTCTAGAACACAGCCGCATTTTGTATTTTGCAAATGGCGGTGGTGACGCCGAAGAGGTATATATCGGCAGCGCCGATCTGATGCACCGCAGCTTTGACCGCCGCGTCGAGGTTGTGACGCCTATCATCGACCCTGAGATCAAAAAATATCTGAAAGATGAAGTACTTGCAGTGTATTTAAAGGATGTGGCGAACGCCAGAACGCTGAACTCGGACGGCAGTTATAAAAAGCTCGCTAAACGTGTCGATGGCGGGTTTGATTCGCAGATGTATTTTGTGGGTAAAGATGATCTGGATACTGTGACGAGTCCGGCTTAGTTCACACCGCCGTTTGCTTTGCAAACCGAGCCTCGACAACGTCACCGATCTGCTTGCCGTATTTTAGTGTCAGACGCGGATAGCCTCTCGATTCGGTTTCGAGATCCTCGATACCGAGCAATTTTTCTGCGGCCAGAATGTCATCGATCGCCCCTTCGATCTCCATATAATAACCAAATGGCAGCTCGTCCAGCACGACCTCAACATTGCCGAGGTGAAATGTCTTGCGGTGCTTTTCGTAGATAACAGCTAGCTTATAGCCAAGGCGTTCGATGATGTGTTCGGTTGCCTCGACATCTGAAACTTCGGTCTCAAATTCGATCTGGTGTTTGAAATCGCTATCGTTTACGACCTTTTCTTTGTAGGTAAAGATCGTCTTTT
>JBKJRA010000233.1:0-5560 GCA_046594975.1 Pyrinomonadaceae bacterium
TCTCTGTGGCAATATCTTCTTATGGATCTATTTAAACTAACAAAATCCTTAATGAGTAGCCCGTCCGTCTCCGGCGAAGAGGAAGCGGTCGGGTTTTATTTGCGTGACTATTTGGAGTCGCTTGGGTGGACGGTAGAGCTGCAAGCTGTATCGGAAAATCAGAACAACGTGATCGCTTATCTTAATAACACGCCGCGTGTTTGGCTTTCGACGCATATGGACACGGTGCCGCCGTTTATTGCTCCGACGGAGGATGATGAGAAGATCTACGGGCGCGGTTCGTGCGATGCCAAAGGGATAATCGCGGCGCAAATAACTGCGGCGGAATTGCTGCGGAAAGAGGGAGTTGAGGACATTGGACTTCTCTATACCGTCGAGGAAGAAAGGGCTTCGACCGGGGCGAAGGTCGCGAATAACCATCCGATCGCCGCGAAGTGCGAGTATCTTATCAATGGCGAGCCAACAGATAATGACCTCGCGATCGGATCAAAGGGCGCGTTTCGCGCGAAGATCAAGACTAAGGGCAAGGCGGCGCATTCGGCGTATCCCGAGCAGGGCGATTCGGCGATCGAAAAGCTGCTCGACATCCTCGAAGATGTTCGCCACACAAAATTTCCAAACGACGATTTCTTTGGCGAGACGACCTGCAACATCGCGACCCTCGACGGCGGCATCGCTCTCAACGTTATTCCGCCAAATGCGGAAGCGGGCTTACTCATCCGCCTCACAACCGACGAAGAGCCGATCCGTCACGCCCTGGAAAGTCTGATTCGTGAGCGGGGCGAGCTCGAAGTTCTCTCATACAGTCTGCCGGTCAAGATGCTCGCGGTCGATGGATTTAAGCAAAAGGTCGTGCGGTTTACGACCGACATCCCGCACCTCGGCAACTGGGGCCAGCCGCTGCTGCTCGGGCCGGGATCGATACTTGTTGCCCATACAAAGGATGAATATGTGTTGAAAAAAGATCTCGAGACGGCTGTCGGACTGTATGTCGATCTGGCGAAGAATTTGTTAGCCACGAATGTCATGAATAACACGAATCAATAGTTTTCTGATTCGTGTTATTCGTGTAATTCGTGTAATTCGTGGCAAAATCCTCTTATGAAACTAGCACTTATCGGTTATGGAGCAATGGGAAAGCTCATCCACCGGCTTGCCGAAGAAAAAGGACATGAGATTGCAGTTGTCATCGCCGACGCCGACGCCGGGCTGTCGGCTGCAAAGCTGGCGGAGAAACTGCGCGGTGTCGATGCGGCGATAGATTTCACTAATGCTGAGGCAGTGAGGCGAAATGTCGAAGCGTGTGTCGCGGCGGGTGTGCCGCTGGTCGAAGGCACGACCGGATGGAATGCTCAACGGGCTGAGATCGATGGCATTGTGAAAGTCGGCAACGGATCATTTGTCTTCGGTGCTAATTTTTCTATTGGCGTAAATATTTTTTACCGTATTGCGGCCCACGCGGCGGAGCTGTTCGCCAAATTTCCGGAGTACGAAACCTTTATCGAGGAACAGCATCACTCCCGCAAACTAGACTCGCCCAGCGGGACGGCTTTGAAGTTAAAAGACATCATTGCCGAACACGTTACAAAAGACATCACCATCGCCGCGACGCGTGCGGGAAATATCCCGGGCACGCACCGCGTCGGTTTTGACGGCCCTGCCGACCAGGTATTGCTCGAACACACCGCTCGCTCCCGCGAAGGTTTCGCCGCCGGATCGATTCTGGCCGCCGAGTGGATCGTCGGAAAGACAGGATTTTTTGAGTTTACCGAAGTGATGGATGAGATCTGTCAGAATCGGGAGCAGTAGCGACGAGGTTATTTATTCCTCACCACTCCCTCGCGTCATGTTTCCGCATTCTTATCTGTGTTAATCTGTGTTCGAAAGAAACCACCCGCTACCGCAGGTGGCAGACAAGACTTATGACGATGAAATTAGATTGGGTGCGTGGATGTGCGACGGCTTTGGTGACGCCTTTTCGTAAGGACGGGTCGGTTGACGAGGCGTGTTTTCGCAAGCTGGTTGAGCGGCAGGTCAAGGGCGGCGTTAAGATACTTGTGCCGTGCGGTTCGACGGGCGAGGCGGCGACGATGGACGGGGCCGAGCGGCTCAATGTGATCCGCATAACCGTCGAGGTCGCGAAAAAGTTGGACGCACACGTCATCGCCGGGACCGGCAGCAACAATACAGCCGCGACGATCGATTTTACGCGAAAAGCGAGAGAGGCCGGAGCCGACGCGGCTCTGGTCGTCGCTCCTTATTACAACAAACCGACGCAGCCGGGGATGATCGCTCATTTTTCGGAGATCGCAAAATCTGTAAAAGGCTTTCCGATAATGCTCTACAACGTGCCGGGCCGGACGGCGTCGAACATCTCAGCGGAGACAACGCTGAAACTCGCCGCAAAATTCGACAACATTGTCGCTACCAAAGAAGCCTCAGGGAATTTTTCGCAGGTAATGGAGATCTTGCGGGACCGGCCAAAGAATTTCGCGGTGTTTTCGGGCGACGACGCGTCGACGATCCCGCTGATCGCACTCGGAGCAGACGGTCTGGTGTCGGTCTGTGCGAACGAGATCCCAAAAGAAACCACAAAGATGGTCGAGCACGCCCTGAACGGCTCATTTCACTTTGCACGCAGGATCAACTACAAGATCCTCGCGCTCATGGAAGCCAATTTTATCGAATCATCGCCGGCTCCGTGCAAATTCGTGATGAAAGAAATGGGGCTGCTCGAAGACAACCTAAGATTGCCACTCGTGGCTGTAACAAAAGAAAGTCGCGCAAAGTTAAGTGAGATTCTAAAGAGTTTGTAAAATTAGCTGTCAGCAATCGGCTGTTAGCTATCCGCTGTTTTTATATGGAATTGAAAGAAAAGATCGAAGTGTTATTTGCTAAGCAGGAATTTGGAGCGGATGACCGTGCGGTTTACGAGGAGTTCAAGACGGCTCTGCGTCGTGGTGAGATCCGTTCGGCGGAGAAAGGTGCGGATGGGAATTGGAGTGCGAATGCTTGGCTTAAGCAGGGAATCTTGCTTGGCTTTCGTATGGGAAAGATGGTCGAGATGTCAAAACCGACCGAAACTCTGCAGTTTTTTGACAAAGACACATTTCCGCTGCGGCCGATGTCGCTGGACGACGGCGTAAGGATTGTGATGGGCGGTTCGGCGGTGCGGGATGGGTGTTACGTCGCTCCGGGCGTAGTCGTTGTGCCACCGGCTTATATTAACGTAGGTGCGTATGTTGACGAAGGCACGATGGTCGATAGTCACGCTCTTGTCGGAAGTTGTGCTCAGATCGGCAAACGTGTGCACCTATCAGCGGCCGCGCAGATCGGCGGCGTGCTTGAGCCGGTGAACGCGACGCCGGTAATTATCGAGGACGACGTGCTTGTCGGCGGCAATACCGGGGTTTATGAGGGGACAATTGTCCGTGAAAGAGCAGTGCTGGCGAGCGGTGTTATCCTGACGCGTTCGACCCCGGTATTTGACTTGCCAAATCAGCGTATCATTAAATCAATTGACGGCGGCTCGCTCGAAATTCCAGCCGGCGCGGTTGTTGTGCAGGGTTCGCGGGCGGTAACCAGCGGCTTTGGCAAAGAAAACGGGCTCTCGATCTATTGCCCGATAATAGTCAAATACCGTGACGAAAAGACAGATGCCTCGACTAAACTAGAAGACTATTTACGGTAGAATTTCCCGCAAAGCCGCAGAGACGCAAAGGTAGGAAAAAAAGAATGAACGATCATGGCTCGAACGATTGGTTAACTGGAAAAGCTCATCAGGCGATGATCGAGAATGGCTTTGAGCCTGAATTTTCGCCGGAGGTTTGGGATCAGGTGAAAGCAATTCAGTCACGAGCGACGGCTGTTGCCGATGGTGAAGTGAAAGATCTGCGGTCACTACTTTGGTCGTCGATAGACAATGAAACCTCGCGTGATCTCGACCAGATAGAGTTTGCCGAGATGCTGCCAAATGGCGATATTCGCGTGCTAGTCGGCATCGCGGATGTCGATGCGTCGGTCCCGAACGATTCGCCGATAGATAAACACGCCGCTCAAAACACCGTAACCGTTTACACCGAGAGCAAGATATTCCCGATGCTGCCGGAGGAGCTTTCGACCGATCTCACGTCGTTGAACGAGGGAGTTGACCGCCACGCTGTCGTTGCCGAAATGATCGTCAAAGATAGCGGCGATGTGCCGGAGAGTACGTTTTACAGGGCGTTGACGCGCAATTATGCCAAGCTTGATTACGAGAGTATTGGTGACTGGCTTGACGGCAAAAGCGATGTGCCGGTGAAAGTTGTGAGCACCGCAGGGCTAAAAGAGCAGCTTGATCTGCAGCAGCAAGCGGCCGTTCGTTTACAGAAATATCGCACATCGAAAGGTGCTCTCGATTTTGAATCGATCGAATCGCGAGCGGTTGTTGAGGACGGCCAGATCAAAGGGCTGAGATCGGTCGAGCCAAATTCGGCACGCAAACTGATAGAGAATTTTATGGTCGCGGCAAATGTCGAGATGGCGGAGTTTTTGGAAAACCATAACGCACTTTCGCTCCGCCGTGTTGTTAATTCGCCAAAAAATTGGGAAGGCATCGTCAGGATAGCTGCGGAATATGGAGTGCATTTGCCGGCCGAAGCGGACCAGAAAGCTCTTTCAGTATTTCTTGAAAAACGTAAGGCTGCGGACCCTGACCATTTCCCAGATTTATCGCTTTCTATTATCAAAAATATCGGCAGCGGCGAATACGTCGTCCAACGGCAAGGCGAAGATGCCGGTGGACATTTTGGGCTCGCAGTACGTGATTACGCACATTCGACAGCTCCGAATCGCCGATTTACAGACATCGTCGTCCAGCGTCTTGTTAAAGGCGTGATCGGTGGCGGCACGTCGCCATACACCGGCGAGGAGCTTGATGCCATCGCTCAGCACGCCAACGATCAGGAACGAGCCGCCCGCAAGGTCGAGCGTAAAATGCGAAAGATCGTCGCCGCAACCGTGATGCAGCGGCACATTGGCGAGAATTTTGACGCGATCGTTACTGGCGATACGCCTGCCGGAGTTTTCGCACGCATTCTACGACCGCCGGTTGATGGGCGTATCGTGCAAGGGCAGGAACGCGTTCGTGTCGGCGACAAGATCGGCGTTCGTCTGCTGTCTGCGAATACAAGTAACGGCTTTATTGATTTTGCCGTCAGCCGCTAGTGCTCCTCAATTTTCAACTCGATCTCAAATTGGCTAAGATAGAAAAGAGGTATTACCGAAATGGCAGAAAACGAAGGCGAAAAAGATCAAAAACACGGCTTGAAAGAGAGCATTACGGGGCTGGGGCAGACGATCATCGGCGAAATCGAGACGCTTGCGGGCGTAGTAAATGCCGATCCGCTGGCACAGGCCGAGGGTGAATTCAACGTCGAGGTCGGCACCATCCGTGACGATCTGGAACACGAAAAGGACGAGAAATAGGCGGAAAAATAGGTAATGAGGCCTGCGAGGAGGATGAAAGATTTTGTTTTACCACGGCGAATGCGCGGTCTGCAGCCGACGCTGATACGGCAGT
>JBKJRA010000364.1:0-5181 GCA_046594975.1 Pyrinomonadaceae bacterium
GTCAATGACGATCTTGTTGATCTTGGTCGTTTCCTCAAGGCCGACGTGCATCCAGGTTTTGCCCGCATCGATCGACTTATACATACCGTCGCCGGACGAGCCGCCAACCGAGTCGCCAGTATCTGCATATACAATATTGGGGTTGGATGGAGCTACTTGGATCGAGCCAATGCTGTCCACATTCTGAAACTGATCGAATATAGGGAACCACGTCACGCCTGCGCTCGTGGTTTTCCATATACCTCCGGCAGGTGTCGCCACGTAGAATACTCCTTGCTGATCTGCTCCTAACGCACCGGTAATACCTGAGATACGTCCGCCATGATACGGCCCGATATTGCGCCAGCGAAGCCCCGTAAAAAGGTCGTTGCTCACGGTGCCGTCAGGCTGTATCGTGCTGGCAATGATATTTGCCGCACCGACACGAGCTACAGAACTAAGTTGAAAACAAACCACTGCGAAGACGAACACGAATAACAAACACGTTCGCACAGAGTAACGTCGGATCGATGAATGCATAGCGAAAAGCTCCTACTACTACTAAACTTCGTTGAAAGTAACACCATTTACGAATCTGGACAAGAGAGGTCTGATAAGGCCTGTCCAGATGATACGTTGGATCATGCGGATGGGTTTCGAGAACGCAGTTTAAAATGCTCATATCCTATATCGCTGCCAGCCTAATAACCTCTACAGTGGCTATATTTTCGACCGTTCGTACTGCGCAAATAGCTTGGTGATCTCAGCGTTGAGCTTTTGCTTTTCGGCGAGGCTGGGCGTTTTGTCGCGGAGCTTGACGAGGTTTTCGATCTGGAGTTGCAGTTCCTCAGTCCTGTTCTGCGGCTTTTTTGGTTTGCTGATCTGATATTTGTCGTCCATAAAGTGAATAGTATCAAAGAAACCCAGTCGCTACCGCTCCCGGTGTGGCCCGGGGATCAGTCACGAAATTCGAGCATTCGCTCGACGTATTTGGCGATGATGTCGGCTTCGAGGTTGACGGGGTCGTTTGGGTTGAGCGACGAGAGATTGGTCAGTTCCCAGGTTTTGGGGATGACGGCGATGTCGAAACTGTCATCGTGTAGAGCCGCAACGGTGAGCGAGATGCCCTCGACCGTGACGGAGCCTTTGTAAACTAGATATTTGGCAAAAGCGGGCGGAAAGCCGATGGTGACGGTCCAGAAATCGCCTGTCTGAACGGCCGAGATAAATGTCCCGCGTCCATCGACGTGCCCTTGGACAATGTGCCCGCCGAGCCGTGTCGCGGGCGTGACCGCGCGTTCGAGATTGACGCGCGAGCCAATATCGAGTCCGCCAAGCGTCGTTTTATCAAGTGTCTCCGGCGACACATCTGCCGTAAAGGAATTCGGCGTGACATCGAGTGCAGTTAGACAAACGCCATTGGCCGCGATCGAATCGCCGTTTTGAATATCCGAAGTCACAAGCGAAGCCGCGACGACGAGCGTAGCTCCGTCATCATGTTTTTCGACAGCGGCTATTTTACCTAATTCTTCTACAAGGCCAGTAAACATCTTCGTTTTCAGTTATCCGTTATTCATTATCAGCTATTAGTTTCACCGCTCTTTCGACCTTGGATAATTTTCTTATATCAATAGATATCGGCTCGCCGTCTTGGACCTCGTTATAGATACTGACAAATTTGTGGCCGCAGCGGATCTCGTGCGGTTTGTATGACGAACGCGTGTGGACGACCTGTGCAAACGTCTCGTCGGTGGCGGTTATCAGTATCAGCAGCTCGGCGTCGGTGGCGTTGAGGTCGGCTTGCGTCAGGCCTTTCATCGGCGAATTTTCAGTTATCGGGTGGACGACTGTCAGGGCAAGCGGCAGAAAAGTGACGTTTTTGCGTTCGAGATCGAGAAAGTCAAAACGCCTGACGGTCTTGCCGTTTTCGTTGACAAATCTTGCAAAAAGCACTTGGACACGAACTTCGATGAGCTGGCTGCTGCGGCCATTGACGAGGCGAAACATCAACCCCTCGATATCGCGATACGGTGCGATGACGGCGACTTCGCTGAATATGATCCGCGCTGTCGGACGTGCAAACCGTGCAAAGACGAGGCCGGTTATCAAGGCATTCGCGAGCAGGCTGTAATACGATTCGATAGTGACTAGCAGGTTTGGCACGACGCCGACAGGATGGATCGTGCCGTAGCCGATCGTCGCAAAGGTCTGTACACTGAAAAAGAATCCGCGAACGAGCATATTCGCCATCGGCTCAGCCGACGTATCGACGAGGGCCGTTGGGCCAAATGTCGCATACACCGCACCGAAAACGACATTGCTTGTAAAATAAAGCAGCAATACGAGCAGCAAAAATGTCCGCCATTTCATCGAGAGCAGCGTGTGAAAAAGATTGAGCGACGAGAGAAAGGGCAGGCCCGTGCGTTGGACATTGAAGGTGCCATCGGCGTTCAATAGACGCTGACGGCTTTGGCCTGAGACGACCGAGCCAAAGCCGAGATCGCGCTCGGCCTGCTCGGCTATGTTGGCTGCTTCGTATGCGCTGTCGAGTGTTTGTTCGGTCACGGTTATCTAGCGATTATATCGGCTGGATAAGATAATTGTAAAAGTAAGCGGCAGATGAAATAATCTAAAATCACGCCGCAAGCGGCGTTTGTGGGCAGGCTGCCCGCGTTTCGACATTATGGCAAAAGCAAAAAAAGAGGGTGTAGAGCCGCCAATTTTACGCAAAACCGATACGGGCGACATTGATGTCGGCTCGCTCGCAGATCTGCTCGAGTGGTTTCTGACATACGACGAACGCACCGCCCGTATGCGTCATGCTAATAGCGATGAGCTGTTTCAATGGAAACAGGCTGACGACGAAGCGAACGGCGTGGGCATTTATCCGTTTGAGAACGCCGAGGCGAGATTTGCCGTGGGTTCATTTCAGGCTCTGGGTGAAAACAATACTGAGCCGCTGTTAAAGGGATGGATCACCGACGTGCTAGAGGCATTGGGCCGCGCCCGCGAGACCAAGACCGAGCTCGAACACAGCTTCAAACTCGATGCCGATATCGAAGCCTCATCACTCGCCAAAGCTGACAAGCTGACGACCAACACCGAGAAACGGCTCTACCTCTCATGCTGCTGGCTTGAGGTCTTATGCACTGCGGAGGCTCGTTTTCTGGGTTACGTATATCAGGAGATTTACGGCGTGCCATTCGCTCCGTAATTATCTAAAGGTTTAATCCTGTTTGCGTCGAAGACGCATGAAGAAGGTAGCCAGACGTGAAACGTCTGGTAAAATGAACGTTGACCTCGCATCGGAGATGCGAAAACAAATACTGCTCACCACAAGTATCGCTCGTTATAGGGTGTGTCACTCCGCTCCAACAATTCAATATACTCTTGCTTGAATGTTTTCCCGATGTGATGTTCTTCCTGATTTTGAACATATTTTCTCACTGCCTCCACGCCCGTTGGGCTGACGGTAAAGGCCCCATATCCTTTCTGCCATGCGAATTTCTTTCCAAGCTCACGGTTGATCCATTTAGAAGAGTCCGCTTTTATATCACGAAGAACATAATCGAGTCGGTGTGATGTTTTTAATCCGACCAGTAAATGCACATGGTCGTGAATTCCGCCGATCGCGAGTGGTACGCCGTCGAGATTTTTAACGATGCCGCCGAGATAGGCGTGGAGACGAGGTTTCCAATCAAGCTCTATCACAGGCAAGTGTCCTTGCGTCGCGAATACGAGGTGATAATGAAGATTTGTGTGAGTTGATGGCATACATTCTCGTGCTCCTTCAGAGCACTACTCAAGTTTTATCTTTCCAGACGTTTCACGTCTGGCTACCATCAGGCAGCATCTCCGATGCTGAGGAAGAATGAACTTCAGACTTGTCTGACGCTAAAGTCCGAGGCTCCTGAACGATCTACCTAAACGTCTGACATTGCTTCATATCGCCGGATTTGTATCCGGTGGCGAAATACTGCATTCGCTGTTGGGAGGAGCCGTGGGTAAATGAATCGGGAACGACATAGCCCTGTCTATTTTTTTGGATCATATCATCGCCGACGGCGCTTGCAGCACGAAGAGCTTCCTCCGGATCGCCGACCTCTACGCGGCCTTGTTTCTGAGCAAAGTTTGCCCACACGCCGGCGTAGCAATCCGCCTGTAGTTCAAGAGCGACTGACAGACGATTGTTGGTTCCGGCGGCTTGGACCTTGTCCATCGTGCCGAGCAGATTTTGGATGTGGTGGCCGTATTCGTGGGCGATGACGTAGGCTTGGGCAAAATCGCCGGGAGCTTTGAACTCACGCCGCAGTTCGTCAAAGAATGCAAAATCGAGATAGAGTTTGTAGTCGCCGGGGCAATAAAACGGCCCGGTCGCAGCAGATGCTCCGCCGCAAGCTGACTGCGTCTGACCGCTGAAAAGCACGAGTTTGGCAGGTTTGAACTGGACGCGGGACTGCTGCGGCAATATCTCTTTCCAGGCGTCCTCAAGATTTCCCATTACGGCTCCGGCAAATTTACGGTTATCGTCCTGAGACACAGTCTTATTGGCAGTCGTGCCGGGTGCCGGAACATCGCCGGTCGGCGCGTTTTGCAATAATTTGCTCGGGTCGCCGCCGCACATGTATATCGCGAGAGCAAGTATTACGACGCCTAAGCCGCCTCCGCCGATCATCGCCGGGCCGCCCATGCCCCGACGGTCCTCAATATTGTCGCTCTGCCGCTGATCACCTAAACGCATAAATGTTCGCCTCCAACTCTGACTGGCAAGATTTTAACATTTTCGATGCATCTTATTGAAATAAAACGCCCTGCAAAATCTTGACATAGACGGACTTAGAGGATTATGATTCAGAGACGTTTTAGTTTAAGTATTCTCTTTCCGTAGTTTCTGAAACTTTTAGGAGGAAACAATGATCAAACTAGACATTGTCAATCTGGTCGCTGACCGGACAGGCGTGCCGAAACAAAAGGCCGAGCAGGTCGTGGATTCGCTGTTTGAGGCAATGAAAGAAGCCCTCGCTCAGGGTAAGCGTATCGAACTACGCGGATTTGGCGTATTTGTCGTGAAACCGCGAAAACGCGGCGTCGGCCGAAATCCGAGAACCGGTAAAGAAGTGCCGATACCCGCGGGCAAGACCATCAGATTTAAGCCCGGCAAGGAGCTCGTCGCGAAAGCCCTCTGACAAGTATCGCAAAAAT
>JBKJRA010000079.1:0-4640 GCA_046594975.1 Pyrinomonadaceae bacterium
TTCAAACTTCGTCAAAGGAAAAGAAGGCGAACCTGTGCTGATTTCTGCAGACGACGCAACAACGCTTTTCCACGAATTCGGACACGCGCTTCACGGTTTGAGTTCAAATGTTACTTATCCGAGTCAATCGGGAACTAATGTGGCGACAGATTATGTCGAATTTCCTTCGCAGCTACATGAACATTGGGTCGCAACACCCGAGGTTTTGAATAAATTTGCCGTGCACTACCAGACCGGCAAACCTATTCCGGCGTTATTGGTTGAAAAGATCAAGAAAGCATCCACGTTCAATGAGGGATTTGCGACGGTCGAATATCTTTCGAGTGCTCTCGTCGATATGAAGATACATCTCGCAGGTGATCAGACCATCGACCCGGACAAATTTGAGCGTGACACCCTCGCCGAACTCGGTATGCCGAGCGAGATAGTGATGCGACACCGCACGCCGCAGTTTCGCCACATATTCGGCAGCGATGATTACTCCGCCGGGTATTACAGCTACCTCTGGTCTGACGTCATCAAAGCCGACGCCTACACTGCGTTTACCGAAGCCGGCGGACCGTACGACAAAAAGGTCGCCGCGAGATTGGTTAAATATGTCTTCTCGGTTGGCAACATTATCGACCCAGCAGATGGATTCAGACTATTCCGCGGTCGCGATCCAAAGGTCGATGCACTTATGATCGAACGAGGATTTCCGGTGAGTAAAAAGTAAGACTTTCGCCACAAAAAGCACAAAAGACACAAAACAAATAAGATCTAATTCTTTTCCTTTGTGTCTTTTGTGCTTTTTGTGGCAAATCTCTTACTTGATCCCGAGATTACGCATTCGCCGATACAGATGGCTTCGGTCGACGCCCATGTCTTCGGCCGCTTTGGCGACGTTGCCGTCGAATCCGGCGAGTTTGTGTGTGATAAATTCACGCTGATACGCATCGGTCGCGTCTTTAAATGTAGGAAAGCGAAAGCTGATCGCGGGCGTCTCGTTCGTCGTTTCGAGTTCGGGCAGATCATCAGCAGCGATGGTTTTTTTAGCGGACATGATGACGATCCGCTCGATCGTATTTTTTAATTCACGAACGTTCCCAAACCATTCATTCGCCTGAAGACCTTCAATCGCATCGGGAGTGAAATCTTTTGGCTGCTTGCCGTATTCCGCCGAAAACCGCCGGTTAAAATGCTCGACTAGCAAAGGCACGTCCTCCGGGCGTTCGCGAAGCGGCGGCACTTGAAACGGAATGACATTGAGCCGGTAAAACAGATCGGCACGGAAATTTCCGTTGTCGATCAGGCCATCGAGCGGTTTGTTTGTCGCTGAGATCACACGGACATCGACGGAGACCGGGGTGTTACTCCCGACCGGCTCAAACCGCTGCTCCTCCAAAACACGCAACATCTTTGCCTGAACACGCGGAGACATATCGCCGATCTCATCGAGAAAAAGCGTCGCTCCGTCAGCAACCTCAAACTTCCCTTTCTTCGCACGCGTCGCTCCAGAAAAAGCTCCTTTGGCGTGACCGAACAATTCCGACTCGACCAACTCCTCAGGTATCGCCGCCGAGTTGATCTCGACAAATGGTAGATTTTTACGTTTTGACTGAGCATGTATCGCTCTCGCGACCAACTCTTTCCCCGTGCCGCTCTCGCCGGAAATTAGAACACGACCATCAGTCGGAGCGACGATGGATATCTGTTTACGCAGGGCTCGCATCGCGACAGATTCGCCGACCATCACATACTGCTCGGCAAGCTCGCTCTGCAGCTGCAAATTGACACGCTCAAGCTGATGCTGCCGCATTGCATTTTTAACTGTAACGACCGTGCGGTCAAGGCTGAGCGGCTTTTCGATAAAATCAAATGCACCGAGTTTGGTCGAGCGAACGGCCGTCTCGATATTACCGTGACCGGAGATCATCACGACCGAGGAATCGTTTCCGTCTTCTTTTAATTTGGCAAGTGTCTCAAGCCCATCAATGCCGTCTCCGAGCCATATATCTAGCAAGATACAGCCATAATGATTGATTCCTGCCATTTCTAGACACTCCTCGCCAGACGCGCAGGTCTCAACCGTAAAACCCTCATCCTCAAGCACACCGCGAAGCGTGTTGCGAATGCCGGACTCGTCATCAACAATAAGAATCGTATTTTGCATTTATCTATTAACGGGCAGCTCAATAATAAATTTCGCACCTTTCGGTTGATTACCAACGGCGACTATACGACCCCGATGTTCAGTAATTATACGATGGACGATCGCTAAACCGAGTCCCGTTCCGCGTCCTTTTGTCGAAAAATATGGCTGAAACAGCTTTTGTAGATCGCCAGGCGAAATACCTTTGCCGTTATCTGCAACCTCAGCGACGATCAGATCGCGCGCTTGGTCATACCGCGTCGCCACTATGATACGTGGATCGTCTGCAGTTCTTTCAAACTCTTCTATTGAATTCTCGATGAGGTTTACAAAAACCCTCTTTAGCTGCTCTGCATCGAGTAAAACTTCGGGTAGATTGTCGGCAAGCTCAAGATCGATCACGAGTTGCGTCAAACGCCCTTCGAAAGAATTTACCGCTTGTGTGACAACCTCGTTAACATCTCCGGTTTCTAATTTCGTGTCCGGCAGACGAGCAAACCGCGAAAACTCATCGACCATTGATTTGAGCGATGTCACCTCTCGCAGGATCGTCTCGGTGCTTTCGTGAACAACGTCACCGATAGGGCCCTTGTCATTGATGCGTTTGCCTATGCCGTTATCAACGTGGCCGG
The DNA here is from genome assembly GCA_046594975.1 of Pyrinomonadaceae bacterium. Classification (GTDB taxonomy): domain Bacteria; phylum Acidobacteriota; class Blastocatellia; order Pyrinomonadales; family Pyrinomonadaceae; genus OLB17. Next base: position 2,764 of record JBKJRA010000079.1, read on the forward strand.
TGCGTTCGAACCACTTGGCTATACGTTCAGCAGAAAGCTGTATTGGTGTGAGCGGATTTTTTATCTCGTGAGCCATTCGCCTTGCAACCTCTTGCCAAGCCGATGCACGCTGGGCCGTTATCAACTCCGACAGATCCTCGATAACAAGCACCACGCCGCTCTCAGCCGGTAATGCCGATGCTGTGATAGCTACTGTTCGACCGTTTCCATTTGTATTTTCAAGCCCTAAAACTGTCTGATCAGATGAATGTCCGACACGTCGGGCACGAGCAACAAGGCGTTCCAACATTGCCCGGTCTTCATCGTGAGCCAAAGATCCGAGATCGAGGCTTGGATGATCGGATGCCTCCACCCCGAGTATATTTATCGCGGCGCCATTGATCGTGCTAACGCGGTTGTCTGCGTCAAATGAGATCACGCCTGTGGGCAAAGTTTCTAGCACCGTCTCAATATATCGTCTGCGTTCATTCAATTCGATTGAATTTGATTCAAGTTTCGCTGACATTTCGTTAAATGCAGACACAAGAATTCCTAGTTCATCCTCGGCCAGCACATCGACACGGTGGCCAAAATTTCCGCTTGCGATCTCGCCTGCCCCTTCGGCCAAAGCCTTGATCGGTGCAGTCAGCCCACGGGCAACATAAAACGCTATCCAAGAGGAGGCAAAGATCAACAAAAATGTCAGTACGCCGAGCGTAAGCATCCCCAGACGGCGAATGGTAGCTTGCTGTTGGCCAAGCCGATTTAATTCGGCGAGTGAATTATCAACGATCTGTCCGACGTTGGCTTCATTGATAGGATCTGGGATTATAACGAGCCGTCGGCCGCCAGACATCGGGGCGATTGCCGCATCAAATCCTTTACGATCAGAGAAAACGGGTTCATCCGACTTTCCACTGCGGACGGCGGCTAATATTTTGAGGAGTTCGACACTCTGATCCGCAGTGATCTCGTGTTCGCTGAAAGCAAGTGTGCGGTTATCTGCCGATAAGATCTCGATATGTGCCAGCATACCGGCAGAGGCAACATTTGCAAGCATCGAGTTATCAACGTTTTGCTTTTCGAGTGTTGATGCGAGCATCTTGACCTCCCCGTTTAGCGTTTGCGTGTGTTCCTCTACAGCCGAACGCTCCATCTCTCGAGCTTGTTGAATAACATTTTGCGGTATTTGTGAAAACCAACGATCCAGCGCACGGTTGATAAACAGGTATGAAAACACCGCCATCGCGATTATCGGCAACAGACTGACGGCAAAAAAATAGATCAGCAAACGCGTCTTGATCTTTGCTCCTAACTCGAACGTTCGTCTTTCGCGGACGAGCTTGATAATGCTCCGCAAAAAGATAAACCCAAAAATAACAAACGCGATAAAATTAAGCGACGAGAGAGCATAGAGCAGTATTAGATCACCGGACGATTCGATGGCAAATGTTTTCCAGAGATTTGACGACTGCAGCACGACCAGCAACGTCAGCGATGCGAGCACTAAACTGCCGATCACCCAAGGCGTCTTACGCCGTTTTATTTTTGGAGTGCCGTTTTCCACGAATGCAAGTTTAACACAGGATCAGAGTGCAGGCTTTAGCCGGTTTCACGTCGCGGTTCGCCGAGCTAAAGCTTGCACTCCAAACACTTTTCGCTACAATCGATTGAACGTGCATAATCTTTTCTTTAACGAACAGGGCCAAATACGCAGCGGATGGCGTGCGACCGTGTTCCTCTTGACATATTTTTTTATCCTCTCAATTTACGGCTGGACGGCTTTCTTTATTGGTCTTCCTCCCTTTATGGCAGGAGGTTACTTATTTCTAATCTTCCCCTACGGTATTTCCACGGCGGTCACGATATCTCTTGGATTAGGCTATGGTAAACTCTTC
>JBKJRA010000092.1:0-2638 GCA_046594975.1 Pyrinomonadaceae bacterium
AAGTGTTCGTAAGTGTCATCGGGGAATTTGCCTTGATCCTGAGCGACTGCATCGGCCCTTTTGCTGCCATTGTCTCGCGTGTTCGGTTGGTCAAAATCCGACCGGATATAGTTTTCAACCCCGCGAGTGTCATATTGTCGAGGATAGTCTGCTCCAATATCAACCCGAAACGCTTGCGATCTTCAGTAACAAAACCTACACCGTTTGCGATAGCGTCCGATGGCTCTTTGATACTCATCACTTTGCCGTCGATCTCGATCTCGCGTGAATATTTTCCTTGCCACGCCCCAAAGATGGTCATCAGCAGTTCAGTTCGTCCCGCTCCCATCAATCCGGCGATGCCCAGCACTTCGCCTTTTTTGACCTCGAATGAAACATTGTCAACCAGCTTTTTATGGGCAATATCAGGCGAATACGCCGTGAGATTTTTCACCCTCAAAGCGGTCGCTCCGTGCTCGTGTTTGGCAACAGGATAAATATCACCGACCTCGCGCCCGACCATCGCGGCGATAACGCCGTTCTTGTTCGTCTCATTCGCGGCGTGTGTCGAGACAGTTTTACCATCGCGCAGCACGGTGATGCGGTCGCTCATTTGGAAAACCTCGTCCAGCTTGTGCGAGATGTAGATCATCCCGACACCCCGCTCAAGGAGTTTTTCGAGAATGCCGAATAACGTCAAAACTTCCGATTCGGTCAATGCAGCGGTCGGCTCGTCAAGCACGAGAATTTTTGCATCTTGCGATAGAGCTTTTGCGATCTCAACCAGCTGCTGCTGACCGATACCAAGTGAACCGACCCTTACCCGCGGGTCTATCGGTAAATGTAGGTCTTGCAATAGTTTAGACGATCTGTGATAAAGCTCGGACCAGTTGATAACGCCAAATCGTGACGGTTCCTTGCCAAGAAAAATGTTCTCTCCGACGGTCAATTCTTTGACCAGCGACAGCTCTTGAAAAATGATCGCAATACCCGCGTTTTCCGAATCGCGTATGTTGCGAAAGTGTCGTGCCCGATCGTCAACGAGTATTTCGCCTTCGAAAGTTCCCTCAGGATAAACACCTGAAAGCACTTTCATCAACGTCGATTTTCCGGCACCATTTTCACCTACGAGCGAGTGAAATTCGTCCGCATCGAGCGTAAAACTCACGCCGTCGAGTGCCCGGACGCCGGGAAACTCTTTGACGATATTTCGCATTTCGAGAAGCGGCATAATTGTTGAGCAGAAAGGGATTCTTCGCAGATTTTACATTTGCTGACGGCAAATCTACTTGTCACAGCAATAAAGATTTACGCTGTCTCGGGCGATAAACTATAATTCAAATATGTCCGAATCCATCGCAATCGAATCAATGTCCACCGAATCCCGCGTATTTCCGCCGCCCGCGGAATTTGCGGCAAATGCTCATGTTAAAAGCTTTGCGGAATATGAGGATTTGTATGCTGAAGCCGCGACAGATCCTGCCGCATTTTGGGCGAAACAGGCCGAGGAGCTTCATTGGTTCAAAAAATGGGACACGGTGCTGGAATGGAATGAGCCGCACGCGAAATGGTTTGTCGGCGGCAAGATCAACGTTGCGTACAACTGCCTCGACCGGCATCTGACAACGTCCCGAAAAAACAAGGCAGCGATCATCTGGGAAGGTGAGACCGGCGAGATCAAAACGATCACTTATCTACAGCTTCATCAGGAAGTATCGCGATTCGCGAATGTCCTGAAAAGCCTGGGCGTCCAGACCGGTGACCGCGTCGCTCTATATATGCCTCTGATACCGGCGCTTGCAGTTGCGATGCTCGCCTGTGCTCGGATCGGTGCGACGCACACTGTAATCTTTGGTGGATTTTCGGCTGACGCGATCCGCGACCGAGTGAATGATGGTGGATGTAAGGTGATCGTTACGGCTGACGGCGGATTTCGACGCGGATCCGAGATAAGGCTAAAGGACATCGTTGATGAAGCCGCCGACCAATGCCCGACGGTCAAGGATGTTGTCGTCTTTCAACGGACAAACTCAAAAGTGACGATGCGTCCCGGCCGCGACCATTGGTGGCACGAACTTACAAAAACTGTAGGAACTGATTGCCCTGCGGAGGAACTCGATTCCGAACACCCACTCTATATCCTCTACACGTCCGGCACTACCGGCAAGCCAAAAGGCATTCTGCATACGACCGGCGGATATCTGACGCAGACGGCCTATTCGGCAAAGCTGGTCTTTGACCTCAAAGACGACGATATTTACTGGTGCACCGCCGACATCGGCTGGGTGACCGGTCACAGTTATGTCGTTTACGGGCCGCTGGCTAACGGAGCGACCGTGTTTATGTACGAAGGTGCTCCAAATCATCCTGATTTTGATCGTTTTTGGGACATTATTGCACGGCATAAAATTACGATCTTTTACACGGCACCGACCGCGATCCGTGCGTTTATCAAATGGGGCGAGCAATATCCGCTCAAGCACGATCTGTCGTCCTTGCGGCTGCTCGGTTCTGTCGGAGAGCCGATAAATCCTGAGGCATGGATGTGGTATCACGAGATCATCGGCAAAGGAAAATGTCCGATCGTCGATACGTGGTGGCAGACCGAAACTGGCGCCATCATGATCACGCCTCTCCCCGGCGCCACACCCACCAAGCC
>JBKJRA010000150.1:0-8958 GCA_046594975.1 Pyrinomonadaceae bacterium
CTTTTTGCCGGTTACCCGATGTACTATGCTCACACGGTTGCTGCAAAATATGCCCGCGTTCCGTCGTTTCTCCGCAAAGGGCTGATCGAGCCCGTCGTTAAACGTCTGCCTGTTTCGACCAAAAATATGTCGTTCGATTACAAAGCAAAACGCTTTGTCCGCGGGGCAAACCTCGACACCGTCGAACGCCATCATTCGTGGTTTGGATCATTTAGCCTCGATGAGCAAAACCATTTACTTACGCCCGAGATACTTGCCGCAAGCGATGGCGATATCTATCGCGGGCCGCGAGATCTGTTGCAGCTCTGCGATGCGACGACCGATATCGAGCGGATGCAGTTTCTCGACATCAATTACTACATGGCCGAGGACATCCTGACCAAGGTCGATCGTGCCGCAATGGCCGTTTCGCTAGAGATGCGTGCTCCGTTCTTAGATCCGCGTATCGGCCAGTTTGCCGCGTCCTTGCCGCTCGAATACAAGCTCAAAGGCAAAAGCGGCAAGCACATCTTAAAAAAAGCGATGGCAGATCTGCTTCCTGCAAATATTTTGCATCGTCCCAAAAAAGGCTTTGGCATACCCGTTGCCGAATGGCTAAAAGGGCGTCTCAATCCACTGATGCATTCTCTGCTTGACCCTGCGAGATTAAAAGACCAAGGCGTGTTCGAACCAGCCTACGTCCAAACCCTCATCACCGAGCACGAACGCGGCATCGCCAGCCATCACAAACAGCTATGGACATTGCTCGTATTTCAGTTGTGGTACGACAATTTTTTGAAGCGTTGAGACTCCACATCTAGTTTGCCGACGCCATTTCAGTTATCATTTTAATTATGGCTTCACTTTATCCTGAGATCGAACCTTTTGAGAGCGGCATGATCGCCGTGTCTGACATTCACACGATTTATTACGAGCGTGTCGGTAATCCTGACGGTGTACCGGTGGTCTTTTTGCACGGCGGGCCGGGTGGTGGGCTGATACCGATGTACCGGCAATATTTTGATCCGGCGGTTTATCAAGTCATATTGTTTGACCAACGCGGATCGGGCCAATCGACGCCGCACGCCGAGCTTGATGGTAATACGACGTGGAACCTGATCGCCGACATGGAAACGCTTCGCGAAAAATTTGGCGTGGATAAATGGTATGTTTTCGGCGGTTCGTGGGGCTCGACCTTGAGTCTTGCTTATGCCGAAATGCATCCGGACCGCTGTTTAGGACTGATACTTCGCGGTATTTTCCTGACGCGGCGTAAGGAGCTGGAGTGGTTTTATCAATACGGTGCGTCTGAGATATTTCCTGATTTCTGGGAGCGTTACCGCGACGAGATACCGGTCGACGAGCGCGGTGATTTCATCGCCGCTTATCACAAACGCCTTACAAGCCCTGACGAGCAGACGCGGCTTTCGGCCGCCCGTGCCTGGAGCGTGTGGGAAGGCTCGACGTCAAAACTTTATCCCAGCGAAGACCTCATGAACCACTGGGAAGGCGAGCACGAAGCCCTCAGCCTCGCCCGCATCGAATGTCATTATTTCGTCAATAATTCGTTTTTCCCGACTGAAAATTACCTGCTTGAAAATGTGGATAAGATCAAGCATATCCCGACGGTAATCGTGCAGGGCCGTTATGATGTCGTCTGCCCAATAACGTCGGCTTGGGATCTGCACCGTGCGATGCCTGAGGCTGAGTTTATCGTCGTCCCTGACGCCGGACATTCCGTAAGCGAGCCGGGAATATCGTCTGCACTTGTAGATGCGATGGACAGATTTGCCACGCGGCATTGAGATTTTGCGTGAAACTTAGCCCAAATAGGCGTATTATTAATTCAATCCGGCGAATGCTGTATTTATAACGTCTAAATATTTAGGATCAATTATATGAACTTTGGAACAACAGAAATTTTACTGATCGTAGCAGTTTTGTTTTTACTTTTTGGGGCGACCAAGCTCCCGCAGCTTGCAAAATCTCTAGGTGCGACCCGCAAAGCATTTAAAGACGGTATGCGCGAAGCCGATGAAGACGAAAAGGCCGAAGCCGCCCAGAAATTGTCATCTACTTCGGCCACCACAAACGCAGCTCCGCAGATCACCGATATAAGCGACGAGGCTCTGATGGAAGAAATTCGAAAACGGACAGCGACCAAACAGTCATAGAGATCATTCTTTCTCGCCGGTCAGCAGCGTAGCCTTTACAGTAAATCTAAAGCTGAGCGAATCGCCGTCAGCGTCAATTAACTGAGCAAGTTTCTCCGGAATTTGCTCTTTTTCGTTTTCGGAGAGCATGTCGAGCCACGCCGGCAGCAGCAGATCGGCTACGAGCGGCGACGCGACAAATTCGGCTCCATTCTCAAATTCGAAAGCCTCGATAGCAGTTTCTGTCTTTACATTTACAAGCCCTGCCTGTTCCGCCATCTGCTCGATCCGCGAGACTGTCGGTATGTCTGTGATTATCTTTTCGGCGTCGGCACCATGTTCGCCGAGGCTCTCAGTGAATAAAACTTCCCACAGTAGCGAGACGATCTCGCCAAAGCTGCCCGATGTTGGCAAAAATACCGCGACCTCGCCGCCGGTACGTGCGACACGGACGGCATATTCGATAAAGTTCTCAACCTCCGCTGGTTTAACAAAAGTTGCGTCGCCGAGCACCGTATCAAACGCATCGTCCTCAAATCTGATCATCGAAAAATCAACTTCTGATCTCAGAGCGGCGGCTTTATCGAGCGCAATGCTTAAAACATCTTCATTTTCAGCGGTCGCGAATATAGCGGTTTTTTTACCAAATCGATCGGCGAGAGAAAATGCGTGGCTGCCGGTTCCGGCGTTCATGTAGAGCAGATTTTCCGAATCACGCAGGTCTATTTGTTTATCGACGAGGTCTGCAAACCGCAGCGTCCATTCGTCGCTGACGGAAAGATCAAGCAAAAAGGCGAGTTCTTTTTGTGTTTTCTTCATAATTAAATATATACACGCATCGGAGGCCTGACGGCAAAGTTGTCAGATAATTCTGGTTTTCAAGGTGTTAAAGGTTGAACATGAATAGAACTCCGTCCGTGGGTTTTTATAAGACAGCCATTTTATATTCTTGATGCCCGGATAATATCCGCAAACACACCGGCGGCCGTCACATCAGCCCCTGCCCCTGCTCCCTTAATCACGAGCGGCTGCACAGAATAGCGATCCGTATAAAAAAGAACCGCATTATCTTTGCCGGAAAGATTGGCGAAATTATGGTCAGGGCCAATGGATTGCAACCCAACCGATGCCTGTCCTTCATCGAACGAAGCAATGTATTTGAGTGTCAGACCTTGCAAAACAGCGGTATCGAGCATTGCACGAAAATGGGGTTCTTGCTTAGCCATCTCCTCATAAAACTCTTCGACAGAGCCCGCTAGACAAGATTCCGGCAAAAATCCTGCGTTGGAAATATCGACCATTTCGAGCCGATAACCGGCTTCGCGAGCGAGGATCAATATCTTGCGCGCGACGTCTGTTCCATTCAGATCAAGTCGCGGATCCGGTTCGGTGTAGCCCTCGTCCTGAGCTTGGCGGACGACCTCGGCAAATGTTCGTGAGCCATCGTAATTGTTGAAAACAAAGTTCAGTGTGCCGGACAGCACGGCTTCGATACGGTTAACTTTGTCACCGCTGCGGAGCAGATCGTTGAGCGTGTGGATGATCGGCAAGCCGGCACCGACGTTGGTCTCGAAAAAGAAATTGGTACTAAAGTCACGAGCCAGTTCGCGTAGCTGCGTGTAATTATCAAACTCGGATGACGCCGCGATCTTGTTGCAGGCTATTACGGACACGGCCTTTGCGAGCAATTTCGGATAAGTCTCAACAACCAAGGGGCTCGCCGTAGTATCAACAAATATCGAATTTCGCAAGTTTTGCTCGATGATAGTGTCGGTAAATGCCGCGATGCTCATCTCGTCGGCTTCGAGCAGCTCATCCTTATATTTCGCAAGATCAACTCCCTCATCCGCCAACATCGCACGGCGGCTGTTTGCAACACCGACGACTCGCAGATTTAACCGCATATCGTCGAGCAAATGCTGATGCTGCGTGCGGATCTGTTCGATCAGCTTGCCGCCGACCGTGCCGACGCCCGCGATGTATAGATTGATCTGCTTATTGCCGTCGGAGAAAAACTCTTCGTGCAGAGTGTTGACGGCTTTTCGCACATCTTTGGACGAAATGATCGCTGAGATATTACGTTCGCTCGAGCCTTGGGCGATCGCGTGAATATTGATGCCATTGTGTCCCAGCGTCGTAAACATCTTGCCGCTGACGCCCGTGCGAGCCTTCATATTGTCGCCAACGAGAGCGAGTATCGAAAATCCGCTTTCGACGCGGAGAGGATCGATGCGGCCGACATTTATCTCGTATTCGAACTCAAGATCGACAGCGAGCTTTGCGATCTCGGCGTATTTTTCTTCGACGGCGACGCAGATCGAATGTTCCGAAGAGCTTTGCGTGATTAGAATGACATTGATCGCGGCACGCGATAGAGCATCAAATAGGCGTTTGGAAAATCCTGGAATGCCGACCATGCCGCTGCCTTCGAGATTGAGAACAGTAATATTGTCGATGCTTGTGATGCCACGGATCGTCTCTTTTCCGGCGGACGATTCGGCCTCGATTAGCGTGCCTTTGTGCTCGGGTTCAAACGTATTTTTGATAAGGATCGGGATGCTTTTTGCCATCACCGGCTGGATAGTCGGAGGATAAATGACCTTGGCTCCAAAGTGCGACAGCTCCATCGCCTCGCGATAAGTAATATGTGAGATCTGACGGACGTTACGCACAAAACGCGGATCAGCGGTCATCATACCCGAAACATCTGTCCATATTTCCAGGACATCAGCATCAATCGCAGCAGCCAAAATTGCCGCCGTATAATCAGAACCGCCGCGTCCTAATGTCGTTGTATGACCTGCGGCATCAGACGAGATAAAGCCTGGAAAAATATGAAGCTTTTCCGTTGATCTTTCAAAAAATTCCTTTATACGCTTGTTGGTTTCAACAAAATCGACTGCTCCTGAGCCGTGATTTGAATCCGTTCGGATCAGCAGACGGCTGTCGCTCCATTCGTTGACCAACCCATCAATGGCGAGCTTTGCCGAGACGATCCGTGACGCAACGATTTCGCCAAAACTGAGGATCCGGTCAAGTGTTTTTGGTGAGAGTTCACGGATAAGACGGACGCCTTCGCATAGGTTTTCAAGCTCTTTTATAGTCAGTTCGACAAAATCGAGAATTGGCAGATTGCAATCATCGTCAAACAGTGTCTTTATTGTTTTTATGTGGCGGTCGCCGATGTTGCTGAGTATCTCGATGTAACCGTCGTCACCATTTTCGGCGGAGCGGCCGGCTTCGATCAAAGCATCAGTTGTGCCTTGCATTGCTGAGCAAACGACGGCGCAATCGTCAGTTGCTACTCCTTCGCATATGATCGCGGCCACCTGTTCAATGTTCTCGACGCTGCCAACCGACGAGCCGCCAAATTTCAAAACCTTCATATCTTGCTTATTAAAATTTCCCGCAATGCATCGTAATCGTCGCCCATTTTGATACTCATTTTTTCTTTTACAAATAGCTCCGTGACCGAATCCGGAATCTGCCCTTGCGTTCCGAGTATCTCATTTACCGAATCGAATTTCACCGGATGAGCCGTTTCGAGTACAATTCCACATTGGTCCGGGTAATGCTCTAGATGATCAGCTAAAGCTCGATAACCAACTGCTCCGTGAGGGTCGAGGATGTAATCGTATTTCTCGTAAACCTCCCACATTGTCGCAGCGGTCGCTTCGTCGGTGACGCTGACGGATTCAAGTTTGGCCGTCAGATCGACGAAATTGTTGTCAAAAATTTCGAGGATACGCACAAAATTGCTTGGGGCACCTACGTCCATCGCATTTGAAAGTGTCGTAACGGATTCGTGCGGGTCGTAATTTTGCGTCTGCAAAAATCTTGGCACGACATCGTTTGCATTGCACGCAGCAATGAATTTCTTTATAGGCAAACCGGAGATATTAGCGAAAATACCGGATGCGAGGTTCCCAAAATTACCGCTCGGTACCGAGATGACAGGCGGTTCGCCGTCCCATTGTTTTAGAGCGTAAAAATAATAAAACTGCTGCGGCAGCCAGCGGGCGACATTGATCGAGTTTGCTGACGTTAACTGTACCTGAGATTGCAGATCGCCGTCAGCCAAGGCTCGTTTTGCCAATGCTTGGCAATCATCAAAATTACCATGTAATTCCAGTGTAGTTACATTTCCGCCCAGCGTGGTCAATTGCAACTCCTGGACCTTGCTGACCTTGCCGCTCGGGTACAGAATTACAACTTCGATGCCCTCGACTCCGTGAAATCCTGCGGCGACAGCACCGCCCGTGTCGCCTGATGTGGCAACTATGACAATAGTCTTGGTTGTTGAATCACGCGAAAAATACCGCAGACAGCGGCTCATAAATCTTGCACCGACGTCTTTGAACGCAAGCGTCGGTCCGTGAAAAAGCTCAAGAGTAGAGATTCGATCCGTTAGCGGGGTGAGAGGAAACTCAAAATTTACCGTTTCGCGGCATATCTCAAAAAGTATTTCGTAAGGTATTTCACCGTTGATATATGGGCGTATTACATCAAATGCTATCTGTTCATTAGAGAGGTTTTTGAGATCACTTAAAAACTCAGTTGCGAGCCGTGGAATCTCCGAGGGAAAATACAATCCTTTGTCATCCGGTTGGCCGTTCAAAACGGCGTCGCGAAATGAAACGTGAGGCGATTTTCGGTTTGTGCTAAAGTAGTGCATCGGCGAATCGTTAACAGTAAAACTTATTAAATTATAGATATTATTACGGTTCGCATTATTTCGCGAAAATATGAACGAAATTAGTGTATTGACACCCGCTACGGTTTCGAATGTCGTCTGCGGTTTTGACTGTCTCGGCTTTGCTCTAGCGGAGCCGTGTGACGAGATGACCGTGCGCAAGATCGACAAACCGACTGTGCGGATCATCAATCGTGATGATTACGATCTGCCGACTGATCCGGCAAAAAATGTCGCGGGTGTTACCCTAACCGCATTGATCAAGGCTGCGTGTCTCGATCATGGATTTGAGGTCGAGATCACAAAACACATAAAGCCGGGCAGCGGTATCGGTTCGAGTGCTGCGAGCTCGTGCGGTGCGGTCGTGGCGGCAAACCGCCTGATCGGTGACAGATTTTCGAAATTAGAACTAGTCGATCTTGCGATGGCTGGTGAGATGGTGGCGTCGGGGTCGCGTCACGCTGATAATCTGGCGCCGTGTGTTTACGGTGGATTTACTCTCGTCAGGTCGCTCGATCCGCTCGATATTGTTATGCTCGATTTTCCGCCGATGTTTGCTACGGTCATCCACCCGCAGATCGAGATCAAAACGTCTGAGGCTCGTGCCATTCTGCCAAAGCAAGTGCCGCTGGCAGACGCGGTTCGCAATTGGAGTAATCTCGGCTCGCTCGTCGCGGCTCTTGCCAAAGGTGACTACGAGCTGATCTCACGTTCGATGGTCGATACGATCGTCGAACCGGTCCGCAGATCGCTGATACCAAAATTTAACGAAATAAAAACCACGTGTCTGACCGCAGGTGCTCTCGGCGGCGGCATCTCTGGCTCAGGACCTTCCGTTTTTATGTTGAGCGAAACGAGCGCTAAAGCGGAAAATGTTGGCTCTGCAATGCGTACTGTGTATAAGAAGACTGGAATAGATTTTCATATTTACATATCGCAGATCCATCCTGACGGCGTTAGATTTGTTTGACTTTCCACTACTCTTTTCAATCACGCGAAAACTGCTAAGATAATCATTACACATGTTAACGCGAGAATTAGAAGAAACACTTAATTTTGCAGTAGATGAAGCCGTCAAGCATAAACACGAATTTGTAACGCTTGAACACCTGCTTTTTGCGTTGCTTGAGGATTCGGCGGCGCGCGAGATACTGTTCAATTGCGGAGCCGAACTCGACGAGATAGGACGCGCTTTGCAGGAGTATTTTGCGAACGTGATCGAAAAAATGCCTCCCGATGTCAAAGCGATGCCGGAGCTGACGACGACGTTTCAGTCTACGATCTCTTATGCCGTTTTACAGGCCGAGGGCAGCGGGCAACCGGCTGTGGACGGCGGTAATATACTTGCGGCTATTTATCAAGCCGAGCAGTCGTATGCTGTGTATCTATTGCTGCAGCAAGGTGTTACGCGTCTAGACATTCTCAATTATATCTCGCACGGCATTTCAAAAGTCGAGTTTGGCGAACCTTTTGGCGGCGGCATTGATGACCTTGACGAAAACGAAGATTTTGAACACGGTGTTGGCAGACGGCAGCAAGGAAAGCCGCTCGAAAGTTTCTGTGTCGAACTCGTCGCAAAAGCCGCCGCCGGTGAGATCGATCCTATAGTCGGGCGTATGGCTGAGATCGAACGCACCATTCAGGTGCTGTGCCGCCGCAAGAAAAATAATCCGCTTTATGTAGGCGAACCTGGGGTGGGAAAAACTGCTCTGGCTGAAGGTCTGGCGCTCAAGATCAGCGAGGGCGATGTTCCTGAAGTGCTCCAAGGTGCGAAGGTTTTTGCTCTAGACATGGGAGCAGTGCTTGCTGGAACGCGATATCGTGGTGATTTTGAGCAACGCTTCAAGGCGATCATCAACGACATCAAGAAAGAGGAAAATGCGATCCTCTTTATCGACGAAATACATACCATAGTTGGTGCCGGAGCGGTTTCGGGCGGTTCGATGGATGCGTCAAATATTCTCAAACCGGCACTCGCGGCCGGTGAACTACGATGTATAGGTTCGACGACACACGCAGAATATAAAGCCGCATTTGACCGTGACCGTGCGCTTGCACGACGTTTTCAGCGGATCGACATCAACGAGCCCACTGTTAAAGAGACATTTGAGATACTCAAGGGCCTAAAGAAAT
>JBKJRA010000187.1:0-13574 GCA_046594975.1 Pyrinomonadaceae bacterium
AAAAGACATAAAACTCGACTTAGTCTTTGCTGCTTTGGCTGATAATACAAGGCGAAAAGTGGTTGAGCGTCTTGGGTCGGGATCAGCAACAGTTAGCGAATTAGCCACAAAGTTCGACATGGCTTTGCCTTCATTCGTCCAACACCTTGGTGTTTTGGAGCGAAGTGGGCTCGTTCGTTCGGAAAAGAAGGGCCGTGTGCGTACATATTACCTAGTGCCGAAAAAACTCAAGGCAGTTGATAAGTGGATGAAGGGCCAGCGAGCAATGTGGAAAAAGCGTCTCGACAAGCTCGATAGTTATTTATTAGAAATGAAGGAGAATTCGAAATGAGCAGTTTTATAGCAAAATTTAACCCTGAGCTTGACCTGAGGTTTGAGCGAGTCGTAGATGTCGCACCGGAGCTAGTATGGGCGGCATGGACGAAAGCAGAGCATATAGTTCATTGGTTTACGCCGGAACCGTGGAAGACGATCGCCTGCGAGATCGACCTCCGTCCGGGCGGTATCTTTAGCAACGTTATGCAATCACCTGAAGGGCAGCAATTTCCACACTCGGGCTGTTATCTGGAGGTTGTAGAAAACGAACGCCTTGTGTGGACGGGCATCCTGGGGCCAAGCTTTCGTCCACAAAACCCTGGCGAGATGCCATTTACAGCTGTGGTCTCTATGAAACCTGAGGGCGAAGGGACGCGATATAGTGCTTGGGTGATGCATCTTGATGCTGAGGGACGCAAGAAGCATGAGGAAATGGGTTTTGAATTCGGGTGGGGCAAAGCCCTCGAACAGCTCGTTGCGTATATGAAAACCGTCTGATCAGCCCGAAAAAAGCAGCCAGTTACCGTCCCAGTCGAACCTCTCAAGAGCGGAGAAACGCTTTTTGTAATCGTAGAAAGATTCGCCTTCGTACGCATAGCCTTGGTAATAATAGTCACGACCGGTTTCGATCGAGTATTCGATCTCTTTGAGCATAGTGAAAATACCAAGACGCCGAGCGGATTCGTCAGGCTCAAAAATGGCATAGATACCTGACGTTGCCGTAAGGCCAATATCAAAATAGCTGACCGCAACGAGCGTCGAGTCTCTGTAAACGGCTATCTCACGAGCGTCACAAGGCACGGTTGTAGGTTCGCGGGAAAGGAAATCATAGATCGAGTTTGGGATGCCATGATCGAAACGCTGTTTGTGAAGGTGGAAAAGATTTTCGGATTCGCCAGTGATCACAACGGGGCGAATCGCGATGCGAAGATCTTCGTTTTTACGCAAAACGCGGCGTTGGCTCTTAGAAATCTCGAAATCAGCGAGACGAATCCGGAGCGGTATCACTCGCCGAATTTCGTCATTATAGACACCGAGATTATAACGAAAAAAATGCGTCCCAAAATGCCGCCAGCTGTCCGCAAGCAGTAGGTCTAACTGCTCGGGCGTCATCGAGTCGGCGTGAAATTCTTCGTTGATAAAACATAGATCAGTGCCCACCGTACCAATCATAACCATATGCGGCCCAAAAATCTCTCGGCCTTTCCGAAGTAAACTCAATGCGTCCGATCCGCTTTATCTGCTTATAGCCATATTTTGTGGGGCTTGCAAGTCGAAGCGGGGCTCCGTGCTCGATAGTCAGCGGGGCTCCATTCATCTCGTAAGCGAGTAGCGTTTGGGGATGGAGCATCGACGGCATGTCCCATCCGACGTAGTACTTTTCGTCCGGAGTAATAATTGAAACGTAAGGCAGAAGATCCTGCGGGCGATTCGCTATATCGGGCATACTGCCGTCTTGTGTCTGTGGTAAATATTTTGCAGCAAAATCAGCAAACCGTACGCCTGCCCAATGAACAACGATGCTCCAGCCTTCGACACATTTTAATTCGGTCGTCATTTCCGTCCGCGGCAGTTTTTTTATGTCGTCCAGAGTCAGGATCAGATCGTCAGCCCGACCGGCGAGCCCACCTATGGCGAGCTTCCACGTAGAAATGTCCATTTCGCTCTCGAGGCCATCTGTTCCATTGACCCGTTCGGCTGTAACACTCGTCACCGGAAATTCGGGAGCGAGCCGCTTTGGACTATAAAAGATCTGGCTTACGCGCTCGTTAAATTCGAATGTGCGGCGAAGTAGATCAGCCTTGGTTTCGTCCGGCATCCACCGCCAGCCGAAAATGCCCGTGAGAGCGGCAACACCTCCGACAAGAAAGCTGCGGCGAGAGCGAGCCGCCATTTGCTTTTTCGCTTCTTGCGGCGAAATTGGCTCGCTCAAGTAACGATTTTCATTCAGGACGGATGCGGTATTATTAGGGTCGACGGGAAAGGAGTCGTCTGTATGGCCGGTACGGGCCTCAAGCTCACGAACTTTTTCGAGAAGTATCTTTTTATCATTGCTCATGTAGTTACCTCCTCAGCATCCGGTTTTGGTTCTTGTTTCGGCTCAACCGCATCGACGATGTCGTAGCCGGTTATCATTGACCTGAAATTGCTCCAACCGGCCATGATCACTTGAAAGACATGAACGAGAAAAAACAAAACGAACGACACCATCAGCCAAAAATGTTCCCAACGGGCCCATTCGTAGCCGCCTAGCAGCGTCGTCAACCACGAAAGCTGAGTGGGTTTGTAAATGGCAAATCCCGTGACTACCGATCCCATTCCCATAAGGATCACGCTTGTGTAGGCGAGGCGTTGTGCGTCGTTGTATTTACCTTGTGGCGGCTTGTTTTTAACAATGTGGGCGTCGTGTAGTGCCACGAGCGGCGCCCGCTTGAGCGAGCCGGGAATCGGCAGCAAAGCCCGCCATTCCCCTGACACGATCGTGTAAATGATATAAATGACACCGTTTACCGTGAAAAACCAAACGAAGAATAGATGCAGCTGGATCCCTTCGGCAAGGCGGCCTGAGATGTCTAGCACGTCATAAAACCAGTCAGGGAAAAACTTGAATAACTCATAACCAAAGATGCGGGCGGAGTAAACGTGGTTTGCCCAATAGATCAGGACGCCGCTCCAGATCATCATCGCAAGCAGTGGAAAATTGACCCAATGGAGCCAACGGACGGCGAGCGGATGTTTTTTTTCGAGCTGCTTTTCCATGAGATAGTATTCGTTGAAATTATGCTCCTAGTTTCGCGATATGTAAACGCATCGCTGGCTCGATCGCACGGGCCATGGTCGCGTTGTCGGCGGCATTCATCTCGGAAACAACAAATACTGCGTGTCGTCCGATGGTAAATCCGGCTGCGTTCAACGAGCCGTCGATCTGGTCTTTCACGGGCCCGTCGGCCTCGGCCGGAAGGTCGGTGTCGGTCACGAGAACCGAGATCACTGCCCCGTGCCGTTTCAACACGATATGGGCAAAACGCCGCCCTGCATATAGGCAAAAGTGTGCTTCTAGCAGTTGAAATTGGTCGGCAGATTTGTTGTTGAAAACAGTTTTGATGGCGGCAACGACCGTCTTGTCAATATCTTTATTGAATGGGCCGTATTTTTTTGTGGCCTCGTCGAGCGTGATCGGGTGTTCCTCGAGATTAAATTTTACCGCACAATTTTTATGGTCGCCGATCGCCTGTTCGGATAGTTCATTCCAGGCGACGCGGACGGCATCGGCGATGACACTATTAGTTGCCTCGACCGTCGGGATCGGTGATGCGAGAGGGTTAACTGCGACGATCGGTGTCCGGCGCATAAACATCATTCCGCCGAATACGGCGACAAGTAGGCACGCCGCGACGGCCATCAGAGCCACTAGTTTTGGCTGTTGGATCGTCTCAACAAAACTCTCCCAGATGCTGGGATGCAGAGCGGTGCGCCGCAGGTCGGTGTGAAGTTTTTTTACAAATGCATTGTCGATCTCGAGGTCAGTTGAGTTTTTCACCGCACCGCGCAGGCGTATGCGCAACTCGCGGATCGACGCGAGACGTTCCCGGCAAGCGGGGCAATTTTCGAGGTGCTGTAGCACATCGAGATTGGTCTCGACCAGCAGCTCATCGCTGAGATACGAGTCGATCATCTGTCTAAATTCCTGACATTGCATAGGTTTTCACCACTCGACAGCAAAACCGAGATCGCGAGCAAAAGCTGCTAACTCCTGTCTCAGTAGCCGCCGTCCTCGATGGAGCCGCGACATCACCGTGCCTATCGGTAGATCTAATAGATCAGCGGCCTCCTTATAAGAAAATTCTTCGACATCAGTGAGCAGCACCACATCACAATATTTTTGCGGAATGCTCTTTAGTGCCCTGATAATGTCTTCGTCCGTTAAAGTCTGAGGGATCGACGGCTCAAATGCGACCGTTTCTGCGATCTGTTCCTCGGTGTCCTCGACGAGTTTTAGCTGGCCTAGTTTCATACGGCGTTTACCGTTAATGCGATAGAGGATAGTCACGAGCCAGGCACGGCAGTTAGTGTTCGGTGCATAACGGTGAAAGCTCTTGAGCGCCTGCGTAAATGTTTCCTGCGTCAGATCCTCGGCGATCGTTATGTCACCGGCGAGCCATTTAGCGACGCGAAATACGTCCGGCATACACGGCAGAGCCTCAGCCTCGAATGCTGCCCATTCTTTTTCACGCTCTTTGCCGATCCCAAACATGCCTGTAAACTTTTCAGCTATCCCGCCCGGACACAATTATAATGTATGATCTGAATGATTTTATTCCAGTTGCGACAAACATCCTGCCGGGAATAATCGCGACCCAAAACTGCATTTTGTCTGTTGAGGATAAATATATGAATAATCGATCTGTCTTAATAATAACAGTAATTTTGTTAGCGGCGGCTATAACGGCTGCAGCGGTTTGGAAGAAAACGGCTTCGGTTTCATACGGAAATGAAATGGTTAAAGCGGATAACACGGCAGACACTATGTTGCCGAACGAAACCGCATTGCCAACCGCCGAGGATGTGCTGATTTCGGCCAAGAATGCCAAAACGGCACCGGAACTAGCCGATGGCAAATGGATCAATTCTGATGCGTTGACTCTCGCGGGTCTGCGAGGCCACGTTGTTATGGTCGATTTCTGGACATTTGGCTGCTATAACTGCGTAAACACTTTGCCAACTGTTAAGGAACTGGACGCTAAATATCGTGAAAAAGGATTAACGATCATCGGCGTTGAGACACCGGAGACCGAACGGGAACGTGTTTTCGACAACCTGACGGCAGCGGTAAAACAACGCGGTATCAATTATCCGGTGCTGACGGATTACAACAGCCGGACCTGGGAATCGTTTGGTGTGAACGCATGGCCGACTATCGTCATTCTTGATAAACAGGGCCGTATCCGCTATCGCCACGTCGGCGAAGGTGCGTATGATGTGCAGGAAAAGGTCATCAAGACGCTGCTGGCTGAGGACGCGATGACGGCGACAAATAGTTCGGATGCCGTGTTTGACGGCAAGCAGATCACCAAAACTGACGACGAATGGCGAAAACAATTGACGCCTGCTCAGTATAATGTGCTTCGCGAAGAGGGCACAGAGCGGGCATTTACGGGCGAGTATGCCGACAACCACGAAGACGGTGATTATTATTGTGCGGCGTGTCACCTCAAGCTGTTCAGCTCCGGTACAAAGTTTGAATCAGGAACAGGCTGGCCCAGTTTTTATCAGACAATAAATGCGAAGAACGTAATCGAAAAGGTCGATAGTACTTTTGGTTTTAAACGTACTGAGGTCGAATGTGCCCGCTGTCATTCGCATCTCGGACACGTTTTTGATGACGGCCCGAAACCTACAGGGCTGCGTTATTGTATGAATTCGGCAGCCTTGAAATTTGAAGCGAAAAAGTAGAAACATTCGGGGATTTCAGGGAATAATTACACAGGAACAGAGCATTTTGCCTGTGGACGGGATTGATCTATGCTCGTTTATATCGAAAATATCTTTAGGAGAAATAAAAAAATGAAAAAGTTAAAAATGATTATGTTTGTAAGCGTTCTGTTGCTATCAGGAGCGGCTGTATCGAGTTATGCTCAGGATGGCATGATGATGGAGAAGGCCAATCCGAAAAATCCTACCGTAGCAATTATTCGGGCGGATTGGTGCGAATACTGTAAGGCTCTGGAACCAACTATGATGGAACTTATGAAAGATTATAGTGGCAAACTTAACTTTGTGATGTTCGATGTAACAAACAAAGAAACGACTGCTAAAGCCGCCGCAATGGCAAAATCGCTCGGTCTGAGCAGTTTCTTCACTGCAAATAAGAAAAAGACCTCGACTGTTGCCGTTTTCAAAAACAAAAAGCAACAGTTCAAAACCACGAACAATCAGAATCGCTCGGCTTATGTGACTGCATTTGATAAAGCTATCAAATCTTAAAGGAACAGTAATGGTTCCGGAGACAACGCAAATCGGAATAACTGACAACTAGATCGAAGTTACCAGTTATTCCGAATGTGTATGGGTTACCAGTTAACTTTGCCTTCCTGAGAGGTGTCGATCTGGGTCAGCTCGACGCCTTCGTTGTAAAAGAAGATCTTCATATTGTCAAAGAGAAACTGGTGCGAATCGGGGTTTGAGACGTCGAGCCCGAAGTGGTTGATGAGCTGTTTTTGCTTTTCCTGCCACTCTTTCCAGCATTCCTGACACATCTCTGCACCGATCTGCTGTCCCAATTCGGTCGGGATCGGAGCGTAACCAAGCGGTTCGTTTTTCTGCCCGCATCGGGCACATTTGAATTTGTCACCAAATAAAGCCATACAAGAATTTTATCACAGGTTCAGAGTGCAAGCTTTAGCTTGTGTCTTACCGGTCGGGAAAAACAAGTTAAAGCTTGCACTCTGAACAAGAGTTACATATCTTGAGCCAATAATATCGCTGCCAAAACATCGTCGTCTGACGGTTTGAAGAGGCTGATCGCTTCGGCTTTGTGGTAGGCGACCTTGCCAGTGCCGTCTATAATGACCACGCCACGTGCGGAGCGGCCGGGAAGCCATGATTTCATATCGTACATCTCCGATACCTTTCGATCCGCGTCAGACAGAAGACGCAGCGGTAGTTGATTTTTCTCGGCAAAGCCCTTGTGCGACTCGACAGTATCGGTCGAGATGCCGACAACCTCAGCTCCCGTCGCCTGGTACTCCGACCAATGATCGCGAACCGAGCAAAGCTGTGCCGTACAGACAGGCGTGTTATCGCCAGGGTAAAAGAGCAGCACGACAGTTTTGCCTTTGTAGTCGCTAAGCGTCCACTCACTGCCGTCGCCGTCGGTTAGGGTAAAATTTGGAGCGGTTGTGTTTATGTTCATTTCTGCAACTGTTTCAACGTGTTTTTAGCATTGATCGGAGTAACTACCTTTTTTCCGGTTCTTGATTCTAATTCCAACCGGGCCACATTCGCAACATTACCGCCCTGTTTTGCAACATTCTTATTGTCTTCAAAAGTTTCAGGCCCGGTTGCTAGCGAAATGTCTTTGGTGGAGGCCTCGGCGAGCATGTTCAGGATCAACTCGGTGTTCGTCATGTTGTCTCGGAGGTTTTCTTTCTTGAGGCCTTTTAGGTTTTTATATTCCTTTGTCGTATTGCCCGACCACGTTTTTGTGATGATGTCTGTCAGCGTCGCAAACTGCATGCCTTCTTTCATGCCTCGCTTTTTCCATTCATCTGTCAGCTCTTTGCGGATCTCGATGCTCTTTAACCGCTGATTGATCCAGTTTTCGGAATAGCCGAGTTTGAGATATTGCTCTAAAGCTCGGTCGATCGTGAGTTCCGGGTCCTGCATTTCATTGAGACGTTCCTTGCCAAGCTGAGCCAGCCATAATTTAAACGGCTCCGCTTTGGGCGATGGGATCGACTGAATAAGGCGAAATATCTGCTCGGTATCAGCTACGTCTGTCATTCGCATCTTGCCGTCAGGTGCGAGCATTTTCAACTGTCCGATTTTTTCGGACAGTTCACTTCCTTCATTATTCAGCTTAGATTTAAGGTCGCTCCAATACTTTCTCGCTCTATCCGTGTCAGTCAACACCTCGATAACATCAACGACGGACAAATACCAAGTTTCGCTTGCGGCATCCCACAGCGTCCTGACTTTTTGTTCCTCAAATAGTTTTATTTCGTTTTTTATTTCCATTGTCGTAATTCATTTATTTAGTGAAATCCCTAATATCACGAAAAGGCATGTCTGTGTCTGTAAAATCCGGCCGGTAGTAGTGTGACGCGGATTCGTATTCCTGCATAAAGCCTTCTTCGATGCCGAGGTCATCGAGGAGCGAGACGGCTTCGAACCATTCGCCTTCGGAGATTCGGCGTGAGAGTAGGATATATCGGTCGTCGGTCGCGGCTTTGTTGGTGGCGTAGTATTGTGCCATGAGCGAGATCGCGGTTTTGGGGGACAGCTCGTCTCGGATCCAGCGGAGGTTGGATTCGATATCGGCGATGCCGTTTGGCAGCACGAGCAGGCGGATCATCAGACCGCGTTTTAATAATCCATCGTCGCCAAAAACGAGCGTGTCGCCCATCTGGCGATGCATTTCCTTGATGGCGGCATGTGCGTGTTCTTTGTAATCGCGGACCTTGGAATATTGAAAACCTGCGTCCGAATCGGCGTATTTGAGATCGGGCAGATAAATATCGACAATACCCTCGAGCAACTGCAGCACCTCAACCGAATCGTAGGCGTTGGTGTTATAGACGATCGGCAAACGCAGACCTTTTTCGGCGGCAATGAGTATCGCACGAGCCATCTGCGGGGAGAAATGCGTCGGCGAGACGAATCCGATGTTGTGACAGCCGCGGTCTTGAAGCTCGATCATCATATCGGCGAGGCGCTCACAGGTTATCTCGTTCTTTTTTTGCACTTTGTGGGTTTGTGAGATCTGATAATTTTGGCAATAGACGCAGCGGAGATTGCAGTTGCCGAAGAATATATTTCCGGCGCCGTTTGTGCCTGATAGGCACGGCTCTTCGCCAAAATGTGCTGTGTAGCTTGAGACTATCGGCAAACGGCCGGAATAACAGGCTGAGATCTCGTCTTTGAGACGGTCATTGCCGCAGTCTTTCGGGCAGATATTGCACGAGGCGAGCATGGCTTCGAGAGCTAGAACACGCTCTTCGAACTTATTCTCCGCTAAGAGTGTCAGGTATTTTGCGTCCACGTTTTTCACCAATCTTGGCCGTTTTCATGCCCTTGCTTTTGCCTTTGCGCGTGTATTTCATTATGACGTCTTTCGGGGCGACCTTGCGGGCGAGTTCCCAAGTGAAATCCATCTCGGCATTTACCGTCGCCGTCGCCATCCATGTCTCGCGGATCATATACATTGCTCCGGCAAAGATAAACATAATACCGACGATGCCGATCGGGATCGGCATCCAGCGGTAAATATGAACGATGGCAACGATGGCGATCGTTACGCTGGTCAGGACAAACATCCCCAAGCCGTAATAAAACATTGCCATTGCACGCTGCAAGATTCGCGAGCGGCTGGTTACTTTGTCCAAAAGATCGACTATCACCTCGACCCGTTGGTCGTATAGCGGAATGCCCTCTTTGTCGTCGGCATAGATCAGGTCGCTGAGGCGTTCCTCAAGCTGGCGAACGCGATCTACGACGCGGCCGAGACGTGTGGATGTCGATAGCACAAGCGAACCGGTTGCTGAGATCAGCAAAGCAGGCGTGACCATCGCCGTCAGAAATTCGATGGTCGAATTTAATGCGTCAGTGTTTACAATGTCGCTGCCAGCCATACAGATAGTTTACCGCAGAGACGCGGAGACGCAGAGACATGAAGCGAAAAGATCTCATCTCGGTTTTTTCAAGTGAGGAATTTTCTCGACGTCTCTGCTGTCAATTGCCATTTTTTACGCGTGCGACCTCGCCGCTCATACGGAAAGTGATCATATACCACATCATTTTGAAATCGCTGATAAACGACCACAGAGGAAAGCGAAAACTGGCAGGTTTGTTTTTCTCGACGACAAAATGAGCAAACCACGCAAATGCATATCCGATGACGAAAAACGCCGGAAAGAAATACCAATGCCCGCGACTGACAAAAAACACGAGCGACGCGATGCCCAGCGAAGTGCCGATAAAATGCAATACACGGGTCACGGGTTTACTGTGTTCGAAAACGTAGAAATCCCAAAATTCGGCAAAAGTAGTCGGATTGGTAGTCATTAGTGACCTCACCCGAATACTAAACCCTTATGCGGCTTGTTTCAATTCGATAGCAGTTTTTTCGGGTTCGAAAACGCGGATGTTTTTCGCCCAGCCGAGTTTTTCGAAGATGCGGATGGCGATCCAGTTCATGTCGAACTGATACCATTTTAGGCCGTGGCGTGCTGAGGTCGGCGACATATGATGATTATTGTGCCAGCCTTCGCCAAAGGTGAGGATCGCGACAAACCAGTTGTTGGTCGATAGATCGCCGGTGTCATGGGGGCGTTTGCCGTAGAGATGCGAGAGCGAATTAACGAACCACGTCGTGTGCCAACCGAAAACCACACGTGCAAAAACGCCCCAAACGACCATTGACCAACCGCCGATCAAGAAAAAGATGCCGATCGAAAGTGCTATCGGAACCAAATAAAATCGCGAGATCAACACGTGTCCGCGATCTTTTAACAGGTCCGGCACGTATTTTTTCATCGTCGCTTCGTCGTGGTCCTGAGCCTTGCCCCATACGACCCAGCCGATCTGCGGCCACCAAAATCCGGAGCGGGCAGAGTGCGGATCTTTTTCAGTATCGACAAATGCGTGATGGATGCGGTGTGTCGCGATCCATTTATCAGGTGGATCCTGCATCGACATGGTCGCAAAGATTGACAGCGTATATTCGAGCCATTTCGGCGCCTTAAATCCGCGATGCGTCAACAAACGATGCCAGCCAAGCCCGACACCGAGGCTGCCGACGATCCAATTACCGATCAGTAGAGCAGCCAGATTAGGCCAGCTAAATGTAAATAATACAGGTATTGCGAGCAGGTGAAACGACGTGACCATCACGACATTTCTCCAGTTTATTGTTTTGCGGACCTGTCGAAACGTAAGGACATTTTGCATTAAGGGTTTATTAGGACGATTAAATTAAGACTATTTTAGGTTAACAGGTCAGCGGACGAATAATTGTAATAATTGGGTAAGAGTTACGAGTGCGAAACTTCGGCAAGCGCCTTTAGCTTTGCGTTGCGGGTCGTGACCAATTGTCGCAGATGCTTTTCGAGTATCAGTTTATCGACTAACTTTCCTAAAATGCCGAGCGGCGATTCCCAAACAATAGTGTCTCTCATCAACGTGCCGTTCTCAACGAACAGGAATTCGTGGATGTGTTTGAAAGATTTGAAGGAACCTTCAATCATCTTGTCAACTAAGAGAGTGGGGCAATTAAATTCTGTGACTTTGACCGTCAAAGACTGTTCAACACCGAAATATTTACTTTTGAAAGTAACGGTCTGACCAAGACCGAGATCGCCGAATATCGCAGGGTGCGGTTCGGTGTGTATGCGTTCGTCCCGAATCAGATCGAAACATTCTTGGGCACGGGCATGGATAAGGGTTTCGATAATGATCGTGGGCATTTAATTAAAACTTTACCCGCACAAACTCGGCAATACCGACACCGATCAAGCTACAAACGACTTTGAGTCCGCCGCCTAAAACAGAAAATATAAGGGTGGCAATAATAGTAGATGAAACAGCCCCGAATTGTTTCTTTGTCAGCATTCTCGCGACAATAAACGCCCCGATGCTCATCAGTATCGTCACGGCTGACGCAAGTAATAGAAACACACCAATTCCCCACGTAGCATCGCTTTCGCCGTAACCGTTCATCGCGATGATTATCCCGGCAAAAACCACAACGCCGATAGCAATATTTATCAAAAATGTGATTATTGCAGATGCGATCTTTGCTGACATAGGATTAATCCGCAAAAGCCACGCTCAGTTGTTTGAGCGGCATTGATTTTTTTTGGTCGATGTCGTCGATGCCGTCGCGGTGGATGTAGTTGTAGAGGATGTCGCGCTGCTGCGGGACGAAGCCGGCCTCGCGGATCTGGTAGCGGAGGTCACGTTCGTTGGCTTTGTTATCGGCACCGGCGGCGGAGACGACGTTTTCTTCGATCATGATCGAACCCATATCATCGGCACCAAAACGGAGAGCGGTCTGGCCGAGTTTAAGGCCTTGGGTGAGCCAAGACGCTTGGATATGTTGGATGTTGTCCAAAAATAGACGCGAGACGGCGAGCATTTGCAGGTAATCGATGCCGGTCGGTTCCTCAGTAATTTTGCGTCCCAAAGCCGTGTTTTCTCGTTGGAAAGTCCAAGGGATGAATGCGGTAAATTCACCGTAATTTGGGTCGATGGCTTTGTTAGCGAGAGATTCATCCTGAACATCACGGATCCGCTGTAGATGGCGGACTCGGTGTTCTATCTTGTCGCCAATTCCAAACATCATCGTCGCGGTCGAGATCAGCCCGACCTTGTGCACGGCACGCATAACGTCAAGCCATTCCTGCGTATTACATTTGGTCGAAACTCTCGCCCGAACTTCGTCGTCGAGTATCTCGCCGCCGCCGCCGGGCATCGAATTGAGTCCGGCATCTTTGAGACGCTGCATTATCGTTACGTAATCAAGCTTTGAGATCAGCGAGATATTGTGTATCTCAGGCGGGGAAAAGCAGTGGAGTTGAAACTTCGGATATTTTGCGTGGAGTGTTGAAAGTAGATTTTCGTACCACTCGATATTAAAATCCGGGTGCAGGCCGCCTTGCATCAGCACACCTGTGCCGCCAAGTTCAATTGTTTCGTCAATACGTTTGCATATCTCATCGATCGAATGTACGTAAGTGTCGGGCTTTCCTGGACGCCGATAAAATGCGCAAAATGTGCAGACGACGTTGCAGACGTTTGTGTAATTGATGTTGCGGTCGATGATGTAGGTCACGACATCGCCGGGATTTTTGCGTTGGCGAATTTCATCTGCGGCTAGGCCGATGCGGACGAAATCACGAGATTCGAGCAGAGCGGTGCAGTCTTCGGAGGTTAATCTTTCTCCGCCGAGAGCTTTATCCAGAATTGGCTGTATCGAGGCTGTCATTGCCTTTATTTTAACAAAATACAAAACTAAACTGTATTACGTTATGAGGGCAAAAGATGGCGAGATCAGTTTTGAGACGCAACTCGGCAAATTGTCAGACGAATTTGGCTGGCACTATATCTCCGTGTCGCGGGCCGTTAATGACGCTTTTGGATTTACCGGTAATGCACGCCGCGTTGTCTGTACGCTTAACGGGACCGTCTCATATCAATGCGCGCTGATGCCAAAAGACGGCGAGTTTTTCATAGTCGTAAATAAAAAACATCGCGATCTGCTTGGTGTCATCGCCGGTGACACTCTCAGCGTCGAGCTTGTAAAAGATGAGAGTAAATATGGCCTGCCGATGCCGGACGAGATGCGTGAGGTGCTGGATCAAGACCCCGATGGTGACCGTCTTTTTCACGCTCTGACAGCCGGCAAAAAGAGGACGATGCTCTATTACATCGGCAAATGGAAAGACATCGACCGCCGTATTCATTACGCTCTGACAATAGTTGAACACCTCAAAAATAACGACGCAAAGATCGTCAAACAAGTATTCGGCGAAGAGCTAAAG
>JBKJRA010000151.1:0-7081 GCA_046594975.1 Pyrinomonadaceae bacterium
GTCAAAACTACCGGCGAAAAGATCTGGGTCAAGGCACTGAAATCTGATACCGAAGACCTAAGACTGCCGATCAATAAAGACATCACAAAGATCCACGACGATCTGATCGCCGGCGACATCATCAGAAAACTGAAGATCGGGATACTGCCCGGCACTGATGTTTACGGCGGGTTTATTGAGGCGATGGAGCTTCGCGGCGGTTATCGCGAAGAGAGCTGGAAATCGCCGTCGGATGACGGTTATCAGGATTCGCTGTATGTTTTCCCATACGATTGGCGACTTGATAACGTCGGAAACGCACGGCTGCTGATAAAGAACATCGAAGCATTAAAACTTAAGCTGAAAAAGCCGGGGCTCAAATTTGACGTTGTAGGTCATTCGATGGGCGGTATAATTGCTCGGTATGCCGCTATGTATGGTGACGTTGATCTGCCTACAGGCACACGCAAACCGGTGCCGACCTGGGCAGGGGCAACGAATTTTGACAAGATAATTTTGCTCGGCACGCCAAACGAAGGCTCGGCAAATTCGCTCGGATCAATTTTGAACGGCTTTACGGTCGGCGGCCTGAGACTTGATTTCCCGTTTCTGCAGGATTCGTCAAAATTTACCGTCTTTACCATTCCGGCGGCATATCAGCTCATGCCTGCTCCGGGAACGATCAAGGTATTGAACGATCACCTCGAACCTATTGTGATCGATATCTATGACCCAAAAGCGTGGTCAAAATACGATTGGGGCGTGATAAACGACAAACAATTCAGTAAGGTTTTTGATCTTGCCGAACAAAAGATCGCTCCGACCTATTTTGCGGCAGCTCTTGATAGGGCAAAGCGGCTGCACGAGGCGTTAGCGGCCACGAATGGCAAGACCGGCGGTGTTACATTTTTCACACTTGGAAGTGACTGCAAGCCAGCCTTGAGCACAATTGTGGTCTATCGTGACGCTAAAAACGACAAGTGGAACACACTGTTTCGGCCTAAAAGTTTTACACGTTCTGATGGGTACAAGTTTACCGATGACGAGCTAAAGAAAGTAATGATGTCCGAAGGCGACGGAGTCGTAACGACCCGCTCACTTGAAGCCGCCACAGAATCAGAAGCCGCCGGTGTCCAGTCGATATTAAAGAGCGGAGCGAGCAAATTTATTTGTGAGGACCACAGCAGATTAGCGACAAATGCAAAGATCCAGGACTACATAATTAGCGTTCTCGACACGAAAACGGTTACAGAAAATTAAATTAGAGAGGAATAAATAATCATGGGAAAAGGCGATAAACGAACACGAAGAGGCAAAATATTTGCAGGAAGTTTTGGCAAAACACGTCCGAAGCACAAAAAAGCGGCTGTTGTCTTAACAGTAAAAGAGGCTCCGGCTAAAAAGACCAAGAAAGCTAAATAAGCAGCGTATTTGAGATAAAGTTTGATGGCAACCGAATTAGTAAAAGTAACGATAAACGAGCAGGAATTTGAAGTCGATAAAGGCGCACGTCTGATAGACGTATGCCGAGAAAAGGGCTTTGGGATACCGTCGTTTTGCTACTATCAGGACCTCGAATTGCAGGCCTCGTGCCGTATGTGCCTGGTCCGCATCGAAAAAATGCCTAAGCTGCAGACGTCCTGTACCATTCTCTGCACTGACGGCATGGTCGTCACAACGCAGAGCGAGGAAGTCGAAAAAGCTCAGCGTGCGATGGGCGAATTCTTGCTGACCAATCACCCGCTCGATTGTCCCGTCTGCGATCGCGGCGGCGAGTGCGAGCTACAAGAAGTTATCTTCGATTGGGGCGATGTCGAACAGCGTTTCTCCGAGAAAAAGAACGCCGAGCCAGAAAAATATCTCTCGCCGATTGTCGCTAATGACCCGCAGCGTTGCATTCTCTGCAAACGCTGTACGCGCGTCTGCGACGAATGGATGGGCGAAGACGCTATCGAAGCCGGTAATCGCGGCGTCAATACCGTCATCGGCACCTACGGCGGCTGGCTAAACTGCTCGCAGTGCGGCAACTGCATCGAGGTCTGCCCGACCGGAACTCTGCTCGACGGCGTTTATCGTCACGAAACACGCCCTTGGGAGCTCGAACAGACCGTCACGACTGACGTTTACAGTTCGGACGGAATGCAATTGAGCATCGGATCGCGTGCCGGGGCGGTTCACCGGATCGTCGCCCGCGACCGTTATGTTAATGGGCTCAACGGCGAATTTCTCGACGTAAAGGCACGTTTTGCACACGAATTTATCAACCACGCCAGCCGCGTAAAAACGCCGATGATCCGCTATTCAAAAGGCGGCAAACTCATCCCTGCGACGTGGGATGCGGCGATCGCTTTTGCGGCTGAAAAGCTAAAAGACTCAGGTAAATCGGTCGGCGTCCTCGCCAGTCCGCGTCTTACTAATGAGTCGGTATTTACCCTAAAACGATTTGCTGCCGAAGCTGCCGGATCAAACAATTACGCTGTTTCGGACGTAAGTGATCTCGCTCCGGTTTTCGATAATCTGAGCGTCCCGCTCTGCACGAACAAGGAAATTCGCTTTGCGAAAACCATCGTTCTCATCGGCGGTGAACCCGAGGAAGAGCAGAGCTATACCGCAAAACAGATCCGCCAAGCCGTCCGCAATGGCGGTGCGAATTTCATCTGCGTTAATGACACACCGATCAATCTTTCGCGTCGTGCCACTCAGTTTATCCACGTAAACGCTGGCTCGGTCGATGCTTTTGCATTGGCTTTGGCAGATGCTGGAAGTGACACGCTGGCCGCCGAAAAGCTCGGTATCGACGCCGAAGAGATTGCCACCGCACGCAAAACCATCAGCGACACCGATGGCGAGGTCATTATAATGTTTGGCAGCGAGCTTTCATCTGTTGCCCAAGCCGCGATCGCTGCTTCGGCGGCAGGTTTTGTTGCTGACAACCGCCGTGTCACGCTTCACCCGCTGCCTCGATACAACAATTCGGTCGGTGCTCACGACATGACGCCGGGCCGCAAAACGGTTGACGAAGTTGTCAAAAATTCCAAGTCCCTGCTCATCGGTGGTAGCCTACAGGACGCAAGTATTCTCGCCGGCAAAGATTTCGTCGTCGTACAGGAATTGTTTCTTACGGAGACTTGCGATTACGCCGATGTAGTGTTCCCTGCAGCGAGTTTTGCTGAGGTTGACGGCACCTTTACTAATAATGCGGGCAACGTCCAGCGTGTCCGCAAGGCCATCGAGCCTGTCCATCAGTCGAAACCGGATTGGATGATCACCTCGCTTATCGCCCGCGAGATCGGGACTGATTTTGGATATGATTTTTCAGCCTCGATGGTTTTCAAAGCCATCGCCGACAGCGTCACGGCTTACGAAGGCCTTCGATATCCGATGCTCAAGGACGAATCCGAACCGGTTCAGGCAAAATACGAGATCAAGTCCGACTCTGCTGACACTTCGTCTCTAAAGGAAGTCGTCGAAGATATGGCCGCGACCGAAAAGATAACGCAAGTGCCGCGTGTCGGCCACAAACTGCACCGTCTGACCACAATGACGAGCAAGACCGATCAGTTTCACTTACTCGCAAACGGCAATCCTAAGCCGGACAATCTGCTAGTGTCGCCGCTTGTTCAGTTTGACCTAGATGGTAATCCCCGCAGCGACGATCGGGCGGACGCGGCGGCCGTCGGAGTGCCAGATCGGATCGCTCCGAGTAATAGTTTTTAGTATGGAATCGATTGCAAAAACTGCATTTCCGTTCATCGTGATCAGCGTCGGGATTCTGCTTGCCTTTCAGGGCGTGCTGATGATCGTCGCCTACACGGTGCTGGCGGAGCGTAAAGTATTGGGCTGGATACAGGGCCGCATTGGGCCGAACCGCGTCGGGCCTTGGGGCATCCTGCAACCGTTCGCCGATCTGCTCAAGTTTATCTTTAAGGAAGACCTAACGCCGGATAAATCGACGAAATTCGTCTATTTTCTGGCACCGATGGTCGCTTTGACCTGTGCCTTGATGCCCATCGTGGTCTATCCTTTTGGCCCGTCGATAACGACCGTTGATTGGAGCTTTCTGCCTTTCGGGCTTGGTACGGGTATCACGGCTCTGCCGCTGACCATAGCCAAGATCGATGTCGGTGTGCTGTTTGTATTGGGCATCACATCGGTCGGTGTTTACGGCATCGCACTTGCAGGTTGGTCGTCAAATAATAAATATTCGCTAATGGGGGGCTTACGCTCGTCGGCACAGATGATCTCTTATGAGCTCGCAATGGGAGCGTCTGTCATCGGCGTGGTGATGCTGTCGGGAACGCTGGACCTTAACGGGATCATTACCGCTCAGATAAATTCGCCGTTTCGCTGGTTCATCATTCCGCAATTCATCGGTTTCATCGTGTTTCTGATCGCGGCATTTGCTGAAACAAATCGAGTTCCGTTCGATCTGCCTGAGGCTGAAACCGAGCTTGTCGCCGGTTTTCACACCGAGTATTCGGCATTGAAATTTGCACTCTTTTTTATGGCCGAGTATGTGAATATGTTCACCGTCTCGGTAATGTGTACGGTGCTGTTTCTCGGCGGTTGGTATATGCCGGGCCTGAGCCATATATTCGAGGTCGGCTCGATCCCGTACGCACTCGCCAGCCATGTCGTGTTTATCGGCAAGATCTGTGCTTTTCTATTTTTGTTTATCTGGATACGCGGAACGCTGCCGCGTTTTCGTTTTGATCAGCTGATGAATTTCGGCTGGAAATTTTTACTACCGGTCGCCTTGGCAAATGTGATCCTGACGATCGTAGTTGTGTTTTTCTTGAATAGGTAGTCGAGTATTCACGAGATATTCCTGCAGGATGGACAGGATTTACAGGATGTTAATCATATGTAGTAACGCAGCAAATAGACAATTATCTTGTCTATCTTGTTCATCCTGTTAAATTGCCTTTGAGTTTGGAAAGTTGGTTTTATGGTGGGGACAGCATTATTTTTCTTATTTGCCGGATTTGCGATCGCGTGTGCGATCTCGATGGTCTATCACCGTAACCCGCTCTATAGCGCGATCTCGCTGGTCGGCGTGTTTATCTCGCTGTCCTGCATCTATGTGACACTTGCGGCACCGTTTATCGCGGCTGTGCAGATACTCATTTACGCCGGAGCAATAATGGTGCTCGTCGTTTTTGTCATCATGCTTTTGAATCTAGACGACGACCGTCCCCAGAGCCGTCTTGCATATTTATACGCTCTCGGCGGAGGTCTTGGCGTTGTTTTGCTGGCACAAACGCTGTTCGTTTTTTACGCTGTATCAAAAGCTCCGAACCACGCTGTCGATCCAAATACGACGGCCGGAAAGACGCTCAGCATAGGCCAGGCAATGTACACGCAATATCTGCTGCCGGTCGAGATCGTCGGTGTTTTGCTGATGATGGCGATCATTGGATCGGTAATACTCGCTCGCAGATTGGCACAGCCGCAGCTTGAGCTGGTCGTCGAACACGAAGAAGAATTGAGGCACGAGGCGGTGCATGAGGAAAACTCGTAAATAGAAAATAGGCAATCGTAGATAGACCTATTGGTTCAGTTATCTATTCACGATTTACGATTCACAAGAATATGGAACCGAATTTAGCCGGATATCTGGCACTATCAGGAATACTTTTCACGATCGGCTGCGTCGGCGTTATTTTCAAACGCAACGCCCTGGGCATGTTTATGTGTATCGAGCTTATGCTCAACGCCGTTAACCTGACATTCGTCGCGTTTTCGCGTTACTACGGTGACGTTCGCGGGCAGCTATTTGTATTTATGGTAATGTCGGTCGCCGCTGCTGAGGCAGCCGTTGGGCTTGGCATCATCATCGCCTTTTTCCGCAACCGCCAATCGGTTGATGTTGATGATGCCAGTATTTTGAAAAATTAAAGGGTTATAATTGTCGATTTTAAAATGAAATATAAATATAAAATCTCAATTCTGCTTAGCCTTTTCTGTCTGTTGGCGGCGGGAGTTGTAGCACAAGGTCAATCCATCGGGCCGTTCAATTCGATCTCACGCCAAGAAGTAGAGTTACTCCTCGTCGATATTGCTAAGACCAATCCGACGATTTTGAAAAAAATGGCCGAGGATCCGGAAATGAAGAGGCAGCAACTCGTAAATCTTCGGCAGCTACTCGCATTTGCGAGTCAGGCAGTAAAAGACGGAATGGCAACCGATCCTATCAAAAAGCAAGAGTTGGAAAGTATAAGGGCTGAGATCATCGCGGTAAATTACGATCGCGAGATCAATAAAGCCAAAGCCGCGATGCCGCCCTTTGGCTACATCACGGATGCTGCGGTCAGTGCATATTGGGCAGGCAAAGAAATTGCCGGACAAAGAACTCACGAAGCGGAGTTTAATGACTTTCTAAACGCCAAGATGGCTCTGCTCAAAGCTAGTAATCCCGATATGCAAGATCGAGAGATCTCGGCGGAAGAAAAGGTGCAAGCCCGCGATGTTTTCGCCAGGACCAGAATTTACCAAGCAGAATATGAGCTAAAGCTGGCCAGCGGCACACTGACGAAAGAATTTATCGACAAGGTCGCTCTTCAGGTCAAGCTCCAGCAGGCACAGTTCCTGTCACAGCTATATTCTGTAGAGGCAGCCGAACAGACCAAGGCAACTGATGCCGAAATTGCGGCGTATTTTACCGCTCATCCGGATATTAACCCTGTTCGAAAACGAGCGATGGCTCAGGGAATATTGGATAGGGCAAAGGCTGGCGAGAATTTTGCTATTCTTGCGAATAAGTATTCTCAAGACCCAGGTAATATAGTTCCGAATGGTGTTCCTGCGGGGGGACTCTATAAGGATGTTCCGATGGGCAGAATGTTGGCTGCGTTCGAAACGGCAGCGCTGGCACTCGCGGTCGGTCAGATCGCCCCTGAGCTTGTGCGCATCGACCACGACCGAGGGCCGGAGCTTCTTGTCGCGCCGCCGGTCGATCTCCAGCGCGGCGTCGCCGGGGAGCAACCGCACCAGGGACGGGTAACAGAGCAGCCGCTCATCGGCTTCGAACATCGCGACCCCCCGTTCGGCGGCCAGCGCCAGCAGCTCCTTGGCGTACGCCCCGGACGTCAGGTAGTCGGCC
>JBKJRA010000171.1:0-7485 GCA_046594975.1 Pyrinomonadaceae bacterium
GTTAACGCCGATAAGCGGAGGGCTTTCGCCGCATTTCGATCTCACATTTTCACAGGCAGGCGGTCGGGTTATCTTTGGCGGCAATCTTGAGACGATCTATCGCACGGAGCGAGACGGATTTCGGCTCGGTCACGAAATGCGTTTCAATACCGATCTCGAATATGTTCTCTTTCCTCGTAATTACCAAAAACCCGGCGGCGAATTGTTCCTCATCCTCGAAACCAACACCGTCATTCGAGGCCATGGAAAGCTCAACAGCGTTACGGTTCCCGGCAGCACCGCATCCGAGTTTTATGTTGCTCCGGGGCTGCAATTCGCTTATAAACCAAACTTCGTGATCGAGGGCAGCATTCAGCTTCCGGTCATTCGCAACACCGGGCCGCTAATGCTTAAGACCGATTACAATCTGCTGCTTGGCATCAGGTATTTGTTTTAATAATGAAAGTACTTCTCGCTATTACACTCGGTTTCGTGCTCTGCATATCTATTTTTGCGCAGACTTACCCGACCGAAAAAGCTCCGGGTTTCGCTCTAAAAGACCTCAAAGGCAAGTCCGTCCGCCTCTCTGACTTCAAGGGCAAAGTCGTCGTCATTAACTTTTGGGCGACATGGTGCCCGCCGTGTCGAGCTGAGATGCCCCAACTCATCAAATGGCAAACGGAATACGCGGGTCGCGGACTACAATTCATCGGCATTACCGTCCCGCCGACTAACAACTCAAAAGTCATCGCTTTCACACGAAAAGTAAAGGTCAGCTATCCGGTACTCTACGGCTCAAAGAAAACAAAGGCATTATTTACCGCCATCGAAACAATGCCTTTCACAGTCGTGATCGACAAAAAAGGCAACATCCAAGCAAGGATCGAAGGCATCATATATCAGGACGAATTTGACGAAAAAGTGAGTCCGCTGTTGAAACCTGATATCGTAAAACAGTGATGGGCAAGATGAACAGCAAATTCAAACACTATATCCGCGTCACGCTGGCGGGCTTTATGTCCGTGTGGCTGAGTGGCGTGGTGTTTCTGTTTTGCTGTCAGGGAACTGCTGCAGCCGCGATCGAAGCAGATCATTGCCCGATGGCAAAGATGTCGTCACATTGCGACAAGGCTAAACAACAAACCTCGAACGCCGACTTTTTTGAACGTGCGGCACCGGCTTGCGTCGATTGCTGTGCGTTTCTGCCTGCGGTTTTTGACAAAACACGTAAGGTCGAACCGGCACAAGAACAAATGGCTCCGACGGCAAAGGTGGCCGCAATTTCGTTCGATCCGCCAATGATAACCGTAGCGGCGTTTATTTCACAGACATTTCAACAACCTGCAAAACTAGCGGCTAAGATCTATATACAGAATTGTGTGTTTCGTAATTAGAGATACCTCATGACGTTAAATCAATGCCGGATCGTTCAAGATCCGGACCGTTATTAGGAATGATCTCTATATTACGAGGTAAATAAAATGAAAAAGAAAATATTATTAGCATTAACGGCCATAATGGCACTTAGCATCGGCGTTGCGGCATTTGCTTACACCAATACGGCCAATACCAAGATCGCGGCGGCTTCGTGTTGTCCGAAAGGCGACAGCGATTCGTGTCCGATGAAGATGCACAGTGACACCAAAACTGCGATGAACCACGATTCTTGCCCGATGAAGATGAAGGATTCGTCCGGCACTGCGACCGCTTCGTGTTGTGACAACTGCGACTGTTGCAAAGGCGATTCGTGCCCGATGAAAAACAAGGACGCGGCGGCTAAGAAAACAAACGAGAGCGGCGGCGATGCAAAAAGCTGCGATTGCTCTTGCTGTAATCACGATAAGAAAACCAAGGATGCCTCGGCAGCCTGAACGTTTTTAGATCGACATAAAAAAGAGGCTTTTCGGAGCCTCTTTTTTATGTGTTGACGTATCGTTTATACTTGAACTTTTGGAGGATCCGTATTTTATGCAAAACGAAACGCTTTCATTCGATACTGCAAACGGGCCGACGACCGCTTACGTCGCGATGCCTGATGGCGGTGGCCAAAAAGCGGTCCTAGTCATCCAGGAATGGTGGGGACTTAACGACCATATCAAAGACATCACGAACCGCTACGCGGACGAAGGATTTATTGCCATCGCGCCAGATCTTTATCGGGGTGAAGTTGCTCAAGATCCCGGCGAGGCCGGTCAAATGATGCAGGCTCTTGCAATAGACGACGGAATTGACACGATCAAAAAAGCGATCGATACGGCCGCTATCGCTTACGGCATTTCGCACTTTGGCATAACAGGGTTTTGCATGGGCGGGACGTTTTCGCTGCGTGCGGCCTGTGTGCTCGAAGGCCTCAGCGCGGCCGCACCTTTTTACGGCGACATCCCCGAAGAAGAGGTTTTGCAGCATCTTAAGACACCGACGATATTTATCTCAGGCACTCGTGACGCTTGGATCGATACTGCAAAAGTCGCCCAACTGGAAGATGCGGCGGCGCGATTCGAGTTGCCCATCACTTCGGTCAAATACGAGGCGGACCACGCATTTTTTAACGACACCCGGCCCGAAGTTTACGATGCCTCGGCTGCAAAAGACGCTTGGGCGTTGGTCACCGGATTTTTTAACGACAAATTGTAATTTTTAAAATGATAAAGCGGCCGGAGCATCAACTGCTAACGGTCGTCTTTTTTTTATTTCTGTAACAATGGTTAGCGTGTCTGCAAAATATGCTGGCTATCCACCTCACGCCCTTTCCTTATCTGCTTTTGGCGATACATGCCGGCATCGGCAGCTTTGATCGTGCTTTCAAGAAAATTAAGATTTTCAAAATCCTCAAATGCGTGCGAGACCCCGATCTCGACTGTATGATTAAGTCCCTCGATGCGAACGTCTGCCAAAAGCTTTTCTAATCTCTTCATTCGGTCTGTCGCCGTCACCGAATCTAGCCCGATCATTATCACAAAAAACTCGTCGCCGCCCCAGCGAAAGATAAGATCTTCGGCCCTAATGACATCTCGTATTGCACGCACGACGGTCCTAATTACAATATCGCCGACATCATGGCCGTAAACGTCATTGATCGACTTGAGATTATCAACATCGAAAAACCCAAGGCATCCTGAAACGGTTTGGCCAGCATCTCCATTTCGTTTCACATAACCGTGGAAAGCATGACGGTTAAGAGCTGTCGTCAACGGATCAATGTGTGCCAATTCCTCTAGCTTTTCGTGTGCCTTTTTCAGTTTTTCATTAGCGAATTTGGCATCAGTCAAAACCTGTTCCAGCAAAACGATCACCATACCGAAACCGAGCAATATCTGCAGCACGAGATCGATCACCGTATTGTATTGCAGATAATCAAATTCGATCACGAGATACTCGCGAGCTGTAAATATTGCGAAATACTGAACGAAATCCAATACCAACAATACTAATGCCACCTGCATCACTTTCCAGCCAAATGTGCGTATATTTGACCGCCATAAGGCAAGACTGGCAATGGCAAAAAATCCTGAAAGGATCAGCGAATGGATGTTTAATACGAGATTAAAATCATCACCAAGAAACGGCAATCCAAACGCGACAAGTATGAAAGGCAAAACAAAAAGCTCTTGCCGCACCTTCATATCGTTGTTACTGGCCAGGCTCCGGCAGCCAGCGATCAGCAAAAACCCAAAAACATACTCAGTCAAAAAATAAAAACTAAAAAGCTGTGTCGAGTAGTCTTCGTAACTAAATGCAAGCCTGAGGCAAAACAATGCAAACGAGAGAAAGAGCCATGCGTTCGTCCAATGCTTGAGTGCAATAACGTTTATCGAGCGCCGCAGAAACAGCGTCAATAGCGTTATTAGCGAAACTCCCGCCAATTGGATAATCAGGCCTATCTTCGAGTCCATATAGAAAGAACGGAATGTCGGTTAACTATGAAAAGTTGTGGGTATCGTAAGAGCAATGAGTGCGGCAGACGGGAGGCCACATTTAAGATAGTAATACAGAAGTGTTGTAAGTGTCTATATATTTTTTAACATTGTTTGTAATTCTGTTTGGTCGGGAAGCGAACTTCGAGCCCCGAGACCGCGACATTTCAATGCGGCAACTGCGTTTGCGATCCTGCAGCTCTGTTCGACCGATTCGCGTGTCAGCATACCGTAGAGAAATCCTGTGCGAAAAGCGTCGCCCGCTCCGGTCGTATCAACACAGCCGCCGGGAACCGCAAACGCAGGCGTCTCAATAAACTGATCGCCGCAGAGAATTAATGAACCCGCATCACCGAGTGTCAATCCTATAACCTTACAACCAAACCGTGAACTGATATCTTGCAAAGCTCGTTTCCGGTCCGTAATACCGAGCAGCTTTTCGGGAAACTCCGGGGACGCCAGGCAAATATCTACGAGCGGCAGCAGATCTTCGACGCCCCCGAAAACATTGTCGATATCTAATGAAACTATCGAGCCCGCAACCCGGGCCTCGTTTGCCATGCGAATACACGCCAGCGTGTCATGCGGTGTCATGTGAAGAACACTGCATCGCGAAGCCGCCGCGACCGGGGCATCTTTTTCGTCGTAAGCGAGCAATTTGTCACGTTGCCACATTATCGTGCGTTCGCCGCTTTGGCGATCGATGGTAATGAACGCAACCTGAGTTTTGGCGTCAGCAATGCGTTCCGATAACGAGGTGTCAACTCCCTCGTCAATTAAAGACTGTAACCCAATATCGCCCTCGTGATCGCTGCCAAACCGACCCGCATACGCCGTCTTTAGCCTCAAACGCCGCAGCCCGACCATCGTCGAAGCGATCTCACCGCCAGCAGCCTGTAAATAGCTATCAAGCTCGACCTTGGAATTGAACGCCGGATACTCCGCCACTCTGATCAGATAATCCACAGCGTTTGTGCCAAAACCGACCACGTCAAATTCCTTGTCGGTTGCGATGTTAAATGGAAACTCCATTTTGAAATTTAGTCTTGCTAAAATGTTGCGATTCAAGTTAGATTCATTATTGGGTCTATTTTCACCTCTTGTTTGGGTGAAATACAAATAACCCTTATTCCTTTGCCGGAGAGACAGTAGAAATGCCGACATCAATTTGCCCGCAATGTAGCGAAGAAGTTTACCTAGATGCCGATTCCGAACAGGGCGATAGCGTCACTTGTGACGAGTGTTCGTCAAAACTCGTAGTGGTAGGTTTGGACCCTTTCGAACTCGACCCATATGAGGAGCCGGATGGCGGCAGCTCTGACGATGACGATTTTCAGAGCGTCGATTATGACGATCATCATTATTGATCGTCGAGCTTGCTTTCGGTCACTATGACCGATTTTATTCAATTTGACCTGTCTTTCTGACCTAACTTATTTATCCGCAAACTCCCCATACTCACTAAACACCTGTAACTTCTACACCTTGTCACGGCCAGATCTTTGGCACAGCATTTGTATATATTAATACCGAGATCGAACCGTATATGGTTCTTTCAACTTAACGCGTCACCATTCGAACCGTAGAAAGCGTGCCGGCTTTTTCAAATGAATAGTTCTCCACTACAAAAAATTACAACAGCTAAAAAATGGGTCACCGGCGTCTTGCTTTTGATCGCGGTTACTGTCGTTTGTTTGGTCGCGGCGCACGTGATCGACCTCTCGCCGTCGAGCCTCATCCCGATCGGGCTGCTTATGATGTTTGCGGTCGGAGGTTACTGGTTTTACGTAACGAGCATTACGCAAAAGACTAAACAGATCATCGAATTTAGCCGCGTCCACCTAGCTACTATCGAAGCCCTCGCTACCGCTATAGACGCACGCGACCAGGTCGGTTTGGGTCACGTTCGCCGCACACAGATCTACGCCGTCGGTATCGGCAAGTTGATGAATCTACCCGATTCTGACATCGACGCCCTCCGCACCGGAGCATTGCTCCACGACATCGGCAAGCTCGCTGTCCCCGATCATATTCTCAATAAACCCGGCAAGCTTACCGCCGCCGAGATCGAAAAGACTAAGATCCACCCGATGGTTGGAGCGTCGATACTTGAAAAAGTGGGCTTTGATTATCCTGTCGTCCCGACGGTCAAGTATCACCACGAAAACTGGGACGGGCGCGGCTATCCCGAAGGCCTGCAGGGCAACGACATCCCGCTGACAGCACGTATTTTATGCGTGGCTGATGCCTACGACACGCTGCGTGGAGCACGGCCGTATCGTCCGCCTATCGCCCGAGAAGAGGCGCGGCAGATCATCCTCGACGGTTCTGGAACTCGGTTTGACCCGGCGATCGTTCAGATTCTCCTGTGTCAGTTGACCGCTCTCGAAGACGATATCAAAGCTCACGGACTCGCATACGCCGACCCTGCTGCGACGGAATCTTCGACCGCTCCGGGCAAAGTACACGGCTATGTCGAGCAGATCAAATTAGCTAACCGCGAGGTCTTTAGCCTCTACGAACTCGCACGCGAGTTCAGCTCGTCGGTCTCGCTCAACGCCACGCTCGAGCTGTTTGCCAAAAAGGTCGGTGAACTTGTTCCTTACGAGACTTGCGCGATCTATCTGATGGACGACATCAACGGATTTGCGAGTGCCGCACACGTCCTAGGCGAAAATGACGAATTGCTCTCGATGCGAATGGTCAAAGTCGGCCAGGGAGCTACGGGATTTGCACTCAAATCGGGCGAGCCCGTCCTCAACGCCGATCCCGATCTCGATTTTACATACTCACAAGCCGAATTGACGGGCCTCTATGAGACGATGGCGTCGCTGCCGCTTATCACTGACGGTGAATTGCTCGGTGCTGTGACCATATATTCGAGTAGCCTCGATTCATACGGCGAAGAGCACATCCGCCTGCTCGAAACGATCACCCGTATCGCCGCCGACGCGATCGGCAAATCGCTCGAGCACGACGAAGCCAAAACACACTCCCTGACCGATCCGATGACCGGTTTGCCAAACGCACGCAGTCTGCAGATACAGTTTGAACGCGAGGTTGGACGTGCCAGCCGCGGCGGGACCAATTTCCAATTGCTGATGCTCGATCTCGATGGGTTTAAGGCCGTAAACGATACATTCGGGCACAAGGTAGGCGATCAGATACTAAAAGAGGTCGGCCAGGTCATACTCGGTCAGCTGCGCGATTATGATTTTCTCGCACGCTACGGCGGAGACGAATTTGTCGCTCTCGTGCCTGACGCCGATGCTAACGATGTCATCGAGCTCTGCGACCGCATCGAGCGTGCCGTTACCGATTTCGCACTCTATATCGACGATAAACGCTCAGCGTCGGTCGGCGTCAGTCTCGGGGCCTCCGGATATCCGAAAAAAGGTGAGACATTTGACCAGATGATCGTAGCCGCCGACAAAGCGATGTATATCCGTAAAACAAACCGCAAACGCCTCGCAACCATCACAAACGTCGCCGGCAAGACCCTTGCCTCAAATTCTCAGGATCAAGACCTTAACTCTCCACTATCCACTATCCACTATCCACTCTCTTCCGACGACGCCTTCATCGTCGAACT
>JBKJRA010000196.1:0-2707 GCA_046594975.1 Pyrinomonadaceae bacterium
CAACAGTCTTTAAATGCCTCTGATGTTTCAGTCAGCGCAGCTCGGCAGAATGTAGTCACTGCCCAAACTGATGTTGACCGTGCTCAAGTTGTGGTCAATACCGCACAACGCGAAGTCAATAGAAATGCCCAACTTCTCGAATCAGGGGTGATTTCAAAACTTGAATACGATACCAAAAAAGATCAGCTTGAGACGGCACAGGTCGATTTGCGTAATGCAAAAGCCAGACTCGAATCGCAGAAAATAGCTATTAACGAAGCTATCGCCAGACGCAATCAGCAGGCAGCTGCAGTTAAGGACGCTCGCCGTGCAGTTGACACCGCCGGTATTAACGTGCAAACCAGCCGTTCACGGGCAAATCAGCAGGCAGCTTCTCTACGCGGAACCCGAAACCAGCGCGATAAGACTCTACAAGTGGCCCCGATTAACGGCGTTGTTGCTGAGATTCCCTCAAAAGTAGGAACATTTGCTGTCGCTAACCTTTCTAGTACGGCATTGATGACGATCGCGGATATGTCCACTGTCAATGTCGAGGTCAAGGTGGACGAGACATCCATTGATAAGGTCGCAGTCGGCCAGAAGGCAAAGATCAAAGTGGATGCCTTCGGCGACAAAGAGATCGTCGGTGAAGTGACACAGAAAACACCGCTTGCGGTCGGTAAATCCCAGACGAGTGGTGGACTTTCAACTAACATCAACGTGCAGGAAGCTAAAGAATTCCGTGTCGTCATCGAATTAAAAGACGTATCGGATGAGTTTAGAAATAGTCTTCGCCCCGGCATGAGTGCGACGGCTGAGATCACAACAAAGGTGGTAAATGACGTAATTGCAGTTCCGCTGCAGGCCGTCATAGAAAAGAAACCGGATGCACAGGCATCTCCGACGATCCAGGGCGGCGAAGCAACTCCTCCTTCCGATAAGCCGAAGATGATAACGGGTGTTTATATCCTCGACGGTAAAAAAGCAAAGTTTGTCGAAGTCGAGACCGGTATTATTGGCGAATCGGATCGTCAGATCATAAGCGGAGTAAATGCGGGAGATGAGGTTATAACCGGTCCGAGCCGTGTCCTGAATACTCTGAAAGACGGAGCTGTCGTTAAAAAAGCAGTCAAAAAAGAAGGCGAAGCCGCGAATAAAGCGTCATAAAGATGTATAGATTTATGGAAGAAGAAAACGGCAACGGCGAAACGCCGAAAGCACCTTCTGCATCATCAGGCGAAGCTCTGATCAGTATGAAAAACATCTGGAAGACCTACCAGATGGGTACTGAAGAATTGCACGCCTTGCGGGATGTCTCGTTCGAAGTAAAACGAAACGAATATTTAGCGATCATTGGTCCTTCGGGGTCGGGTAAATCGACGTTGATGAATCTTATAGGCTGTCTTGATTCGCCCACAAAAGGCGAATACTGGATCAACGGCAATCTCGTTTCGGATATGACCGATGACGAGCTTGCACACATCCGAAATAAAGAGATCGGCTTTGTTTTCCAGACCTTTAATTTATTGGCACGCGCGACGGCATTGCATAACGTTGAACTTCCACTCATATATGCCGGAATGCGAGCTGCGGAACGTAATGAGCAGGCAATGGCATCGCTTACGGCCGTAGAGCTCGGTGATCGTGTGATGCACCGCCCCAATGAACTCTCCGGCGGACAGCGGCAGCGTGTAGCCATTGCGCGTGCATTGGTAAATAATCCCTCGATCCTGCTTGCAGATGAGCCTACAGGAGCTTTGGATTCTAAGACCAGCGTTGAGATCATGCACCTGTTTGAGAAACTACACGAACAGGGCAATACGATCATCCTCGTTACTCACGAACCTGAGATCGCTGCCCGTGCGCATCGTATTATCACAATTCGTGACGGCTTGATAGAAAAAGACGAGCGGCTGAAATAATGGAAACGGTTCCAGGCTATGTTTCTATAATTTTCATATTGACCACGTTCGCGACGGTCGCTTTTCTGATTCAGGCGATCAAAGCAGTCGGCGTTCGGACGCTTCCCTCTCAAATTCTTATTTTCTTGCTGCCGTTATGGATACTATTCCAGGCAGTTCTCGCGATTTTTGGGTTTTACCAGAATTCGACCGCTATCCCGCCGCGGGTCGCACTCTTCGCAGTCCTGCCTGCTCTTTTGACTATTGTTACGTTCTTTATATTCTTTCGAAAAAGTTTTATCGAGAAACTTCCGCTTGGCTTGTTAACGCTTCTGCATACTATCCGAATTCCGGTCGAATTGGTGCTGTTGTGGTTATTCTTCGCGGGTCAAGTGCCGCTGTTGATGACATTCGAAGGTCGAAATTTTGATATTTTGTCCGGCCTCCTTGCACCGATCGTCTACTTCATTGCTTTTCGTGGCGGGGTTGTTAATAGAAAACTACTAATCGCGTATAACATTATCGGGTTGCTACTACTCGCTAATATCGTTTCGATAGCAATTTTGTCATTGCCTTCGCCATTTCAGCAGCTTGCTTTTGATCAGCCAAACCGAGCAGTTCTTTTCTTTCCTTACGTATGGTTGCCGGCGATAGTTGTTCCAGTAGTTTTATTTAGCCATCTAGCTGCCCTTTGGAAACTTGCGACGCCACGGACTGCCTGATCGAACAAATTTGATAAACTCTTTTCAACTAACACTCGTAATAGCTTTTTACCGATTAATGATCTTTAGATGAATTTCGCTGAAACAATAAAACTTGCATTTTCT
>JBKJRA010000112.1:0-4057 GCA_046594975.1 Pyrinomonadaceae bacterium
CTACCGGATCACCGCCAAATGTCAGCACACCTTTGATCTCCGCATCGCCAACATGACGCGTTATGCCGTCAGAGCAGATCAGAAACGAGTTGCCGGGCTCGATCATGATCGTTTTGATCTCGACATCGACGGTCGGTTCGGCACCC
The DNA here is from genome assembly GCA_046594975.1 of Pyrinomonadaceae bacterium. Lineage (GTDB taxonomy): Bacteria > Acidobacteriota > Blastocatellia > Pyrinomonadales > Pyrinomonadaceae > OLB17. The sequence continues at coordinate 147 of JBKJRA010000112.1, forward strand.
AGAGCACGGCTGATGATGTTGCGGCTCGGGTGATTTTCGGCCTGTTCCTCGGTCATGCGTCCGGAGCGAACCTCTTCCGCAACCATCGAATGATCGGCAGTTTCTCGATAAAGTTCGCCTTCGCGATCGACACGATACAGACGCGAATCTCCCACGTGGCCGATGGTTGCGATATTTCCGGCCAAATGGAGAGCGACAATTGTCGTCGCCATATTCGCAAGCTGTGGTAATTCCTGGGCCATCTGGTTGATCGCGGCGTTTGCACGCTCGATGGCGGTCCGCATCACCAGTTCGGGAGCGGCGGTGTCCGACAGGTTTGCAAAGGCCTCGCCAAGTATCTCCATCGCCATCTGCGATGCGACCTCACCCGCCTGGGCTCCACCTACGCCATCGGCGACGGCGAAGATGCCGCTCTTGCCCATTTCGAGAAAAGAATCTTCGTTTTGCGGCCTCTTATCGCTGAGTCCCCGATCGCTTACTGCGGCTGATGATATACGAAAAATATTATCCATTGATACGTCTCCAATGTGTATTAATTTTGTGTGTTTACACAAGTTATGTAGCCTTGATTAAAGCGTTACCTCAAATGCGTCTTTCTTACGATCCATAGCGTTTCTGTGCGAAAACGCCATCAGCATTCCGAGCATTACAAAGCTTGTTATTAAGCTAAACCCGCCGTGACTAACGAACGGCAAAGTTATGCCGGTCATGGGCAACGCCCGCGTAATGCCGCCGATATTGACCAGAGCCTGAAAACCTATGAACGCCGACAGGCCGATACAGCATAATTTGCTGAACATATCTCGCGAATCGCGAGCCGTTCGGACACCCGCGCTGACAAACACAATTAGGGCAAAGGTTACCAACAAACCGCCAAAAAGTCCAAGTTCTTCGGCTAGGGCCGAGAAGATGTAATCAGAATCAGCAACCGGTATCAGCTCTGGATAACCGAGTCCTAACCCGCGTCCGGTCGTGCCGCCCGAGACAAGCCCAAACGTCGCCTGCGCGGGCTGAAACGCCAAAACGTCAAACCACGCATCGATATTAATGGTCTTTTGAAGGTCAGGATTTTCCTCCAACATCTGCGGCAGCGTCGGATCTTTTTCGACCAGCTTTTTATAGTAATCGTCGTAATCTTCTTTCCACCATTTAGTCTCCGGTGTCGGCGGATCAAAACCGTCTAGCCACAAGTGAAACCGTTGCTGAATGCGGTTTGGTAATATTGCTTTAACAGGTGAAGCGACAGCGGGGAGTAGAGGTATCTTGGCCTGGGTATTATCCGGCAACGCTCCGACAACAAGAATAGACGCAATCAAAACTACGCTGCCAACAAGTACAAAACGCTGTGAAAAACGTCGGACCGCGATCAGATATAGCGTCGCGTAAACCGCACTAAACACCATCATCTGACCAAAATCTTTTAGCACAAAGAACGGCACGAACGGCAGCATCGCCATAAATACAAGCGGAACAACATCTTTAGCTCGTGGAATCCCCCAATACGTCTTTGCAAGGTTTTGATATAGCACCGAAAGTATTGCGGCAAAGCCTATCAAAAAGGGAATTTTCGCGGGTTCCCAAGGGGTCATATTGCCGATAGATTTTCCGGCGTGCGACGTAATTGCCGCTAACAAAAGCGGCCCGAGCGTCAGTAACACGACCAAAAACCCATTCTTTTGCAATAACTTAAGAACATCTTCGCGGCGAATGATAATAAATGCCCCGATCAGCCCGATAAATCCTAGCAGCGGATTTACTGTGTTACCCGAAAGCAGCACTGTCGAAAAGCTCTCATCGACAGGCGTCGGAGTTTCGGTCGATAGGTCTACCGGCGACGGAGGTGTCGCAGGCAGACCCATTATCCTTTTTTTCTCTGCCGAATAGTTTTCCTGAATGTAATGCCGCTGTAATGTCTTAAGTTTTTCCTGTCGCGCCTCTGCTTTGTCTTTGCGTGAGGTGTACTCAGGATCGCTAAACAATCGATATTGAACCGTAAGCCCTATTGAAAACAGCAGAACGGCTGATGTGTAGAGCGTCCAGTTTCCATCAAACCTGAGAAATCGCTTTAAGATAATCGGCAGAATTGCAAGAAAACAAAGGAGAAAGATGTTGCGACAAGCTGCTAGTGTGGAGGTGTCATATCCGCGTATCAAAGCGCCGTAATGAATCGCATAATGCGAGATGGCCGCCATGACAGCGATCAAAACGAGTATAAAAAAATGCGATGAGGTTCTGTTTTTCACTAGATCTATTTCTTTTTCTTAGGGGTTGGTTTTACCGAAGCGGGTGTTTTCGGTTTGTATTTATCACCCAAAAGGCCCAGCATTCTGGCTTTTAATATCACATTTGCCGCGACCGGTGCCGCAGTCCCGCCACCAAACTGGTTGCCGATGTCTTCTAAAACGACAGCTATCGCAAGCGCCGGGCTTTCGATCGGGGCAATACAGATAAACCATCCGTCTGTGCGGTTATATGTCAGAAATTCCTTATAATCTACGATATTTCCGCTCTCGTCCTTTTTCTTTTTCATGACGAACATCCGCTCGCCCGTTTTCGGGTCGTAACGTGGTGCATCGTCCTTTTCAGCGGTTCCGGTCTTTCCGCCCGCCATAATGCCTGTTCCTGCAAGCATTGCTTTGACGCGTCCGCCCGTTCCGCCCGATTCTTCGGTCACGGTGGACATTATTTCACGGATCGCGGCGGCCTGCTGCGGTGATAATACATCGGCAAATGCCTGCGGAGCTAGATCAGCCTCGATCTTTGGCTTCATCAAACGGCCCTGTAAATTAGCAGGTGCGGATGCTATCAGGGCCATCTGAAACGGTGTCATCTGCGATGCGAGTCCCTGACCCATGCCTTCGAGTCCGAAATCGTATAGCGAAAGCTCTTTGCCTGTGACTATCGTCGCCCTCGCTGGAGCAAGTGCCGATGCGATCCGTTTATCGCTGGTGTTCCAAATGTCGGGGAAAAAGCCCTGCGTCAAAGCGTCTTTTCGATCACTTACAGGCATAATGCCCAATAAACGTGCAGTCTCGGCCATCCGGTCACGTCCTAGATCATTGGCAAGATGCGAAAAATACTGGTTACTTGAGACCTTGAAAGCCTCGCGGATCGGCACTTCGGGTTGGCAAATTTCGCAGCTACCGCCAGCGTCGCAGATCGGACGCGAGCCTCTCGATGGCGTGTAACAATCGGGTGCCGGCAGATCGCCGAGCAATGTATCTTGTTTGTTTGCACGAAATGCTGACATCATGGTCAGCGTTTTGAACGTCGAACCCGGGACGTAATATTCGCGCGTAGCACGGTTGAGCAGAGGCTTTTGATCTTTGTTAGCCTCAAGTTTCAGATAGGAATTGAGATTTTGAGCCTCGGCTAGGTTAAACGAAGGGTTGGAATACATTGCCAAAACGTCCCCAGTTTGTGGATTAAGAACGACGATCGCTCCTTTTTTGCCTTCGAGCTGTTGTGCAACAAATTGCTGCAGATCACGATCTATTGTCGTCCGCACGTCTTTCTGCTCAGGCTCGGGTTTGCGGTATTTGGTCAGTATTTCCCATGCCTCCGGCATCGGATCGACCTCTTTTTTGTAAATGGTGCGTTCGAGTCCCGGCGTGCCGCGTTCGGTGCCCAGCAGATGTGCCATCTCTTTTTCGAGAGGAAAATTACGCTCAATCGACCCGTCTTTGGCGACCTTATAATTAGCAAGTGCGGCATCTAATTTTCCGGTCCGGTCGAGCATCCAGCCTCGAAGCGTCGCCGCCGATGCCCTTCGATTTCGCAGATCCTTATAGCTCAGTGCCTGAAACTGCTCGTTGGTATCATCGGCGTAATACGTCCAGTAAACCTGAAACCCAAAGACGCAAAAGGCCATTACGACAAAAAATGCCAGCCAGACGTAAAGAGCTCGATTT
>JBKJRA010000016.1:0-4720 GCA_046594975.1 Pyrinomonadaceae bacterium
GAATAGTTGAACTTTCTCAAATAAATCAATAACTTACGCCGTGTGTGAGCGGTTTCAACTATTCACTTTTATCTTCTTCCCGTCAGTTTTTGGTAACGAATTGGTAACGGATTTCGACAAGGTTGTGAGTTCCTAAATGGTCGAAGTGTCTAAAAATCTAATTGAAGCTAGCCTAGGGGGAAAGAAGAAGTCCCAGGCCAAGATATCCAATGGGTATACGACGGACGGCCACGCAAAAGAGAAGACGAGCGGCGCCCACTCAACGTCCGCAAACATCGGCTGGTGGCTGAGGGTCAGCACTGTGAAATTAACAGAGAAGGTTAGAACAGCTCACATGCTCATGAAGACGACGCCGAGCAGTGCGAAGGACTTGTACTCTTCGGACGCGAATTCGTGGACGCCTACGGTTACGGCGACCATCATCGGAGCGATGGCGAGGATCAGGATCTCCATCACGGTAAACCATGGGTTCTGAATCTGTTGGTCTGGAGATCGAAGAGTAAGAAGGACCGACGGCGAGTATGATCGCGTAGGCAATACAGAGAGTCGCCAGCGCGTGGCCAGCAACTATTGCCAAGAGAATTGATGCGGGTTTGGTGGCTTGGGTTTGCAGAAACGATGAGAGGGAAGTCGATTAGATCGGGCTTACAAGAGTCGGCTAGTCAAAAAATCCCTGCGGCGGGCAGTCCTGATGCGGTTTCGGCGACGACGGACCAATTCGGGAAATCCTTTTGAATTTTATTAGCGGCGAGTAATGCCCTCTTTCCCGCCTCGTCAATATTTGCTGGTGGACAGTAGAGTTCGGCAACACTCGCGACCAGAGCCTCCGCCCGCTCCGGCACAACTGCGTGACACAAATCTCCCAGCAGAGCATTCGATGCATCGCTGCCGTTATAACCTATTAGGATCCGCAGCATGATTTTTCCTAACCGCTTGAAAAGCCGACCGTCCCGCTACGTACAAGCCTTGGGGCAAATCATCGATTTGCGAGCGGTCGAAAGAATAGGCGTGCAAGAGACGCTCCAGTAAGTAATGCCGTGTTTTTTATAAATTCACGCGAAAAGTGTGTATTTTTTCACGGCTGACTGTGAAAAGTTTCCGCGTTCAGAGTTACTTTGCCAATTAAACGACCTACTTCACGCAATAAGATTGGTATCGGCGTATTTTGTTTGCAGCGGAACGCCGATTGCAATTGTGTATGAAGAATATGAAACCTGCAATGAAACTTTCGTTAACGCCTGTGGTCTCCGACGGAGAGCATCTCATAGGAGCATTTTCGGGTTACGCGGTCGGTCCGACACTTATAATTGTCGGCAGCATCCACGGAAATGAACCCGGGGGTGCAGAAGCTCTCTTAAATTTATCCCAACCACTCGCCGCGATAAAGGAGCGGATGCGCGGCCGAGTGTATCTCATCGCGGGTAATACAAGGGGATTGCAGGAACATGTTCGTTTTATCGATCGCGATCTTAATCGATCGTGGACACGCGAAAATATGGCGTCTGTAGGCACGTCTTCGTTGATGGAGTTTTCCGAAGGCCGTGAACTTACTGAGATCGACCGCCTATTGGACAGCATCCTGATCACCGCCAGATCCGAGGTCTATGTGGTGGATCTTCATTCGACTTCAGCTGAAGGCTTGCCCTTCGCAACGGTTGGCGACACGCTGCGCAATCGTAAATTCGCGCAAAAGTTTCCGGTGACGATATTGCTCGGTATTGAGGAGCAACTCGAAGGCACGATGCTCGAGTATCTGAATAATGCAGGTGCGGTTACGCTTGGATTTGAAGGCGGGCAGCACGACTCGCCCGTGACGGTCGAGAATCACACGTCGTTAGTATGGCTCGCGTTATTGAATACAGGAATTCTGTCCGATGCCGACGTGCCCGATCTGGAAATGCATCGTGCTCGGCTCTCTGCCGGAAAACTTGACTCACGGATCGTCGAGGTCCGCTATCGGGAAGCTAGCACCGCTGACGATGGGTTTGAGATGAATCCGGGATTTAACAATTTCGATAGCGTAACCGAAGGACAGATCGTCGCGAAAAATTGCCGCGGGCCGATTAAGGTGCCCGAAGACGGGATGATCCTGATGCCGCTCTACCAAAAGCTGGGCGAGGACGGATTCTTTATCGGCAGGACCGTCTCTCCGTTCTGGCTGCGAGTTTCGGATGTATTGCGAAAGTTGAAAATACAAGACTATGTCTATTGGCTTCCGGGTGTTGCACGCGACCCGAATGATCGCGAAACACTAGTAATCAATACACGCGTCACACGGCTTTGCCCGCTGCAAATCTTTCACTTGTTAGGATTTCGCAAACGGCGTTGGGGCGGCAACAAGCTGATCGTCAGTCGCCGTAAACATGATACGGAGAGTCCTTTCGAAACGCTAACTGCATAACCTATGGGCGACAAACGAGTAACGAGTGAATACGACGAAGAGCAAATGCGCAGCTTTACGCTCGGCGTGCTGAACGATCTACAGGCTCTCGAGATGATGCTGGACGCAGGCATGTTCGAGGAAACTGCCCGGCGGATCGGTGCGGAGCAGGAAATGTTTCTCGTCGATTCGTCGATGCATCCGGCGCCGCTCGCGATCGAGGTTATAGAAGATGCTCAGGACGGACGGCTTACTACCGAAATCGGGCGATTTAATCTCGAAGCCAATCTAACCCCTCGCGAATTCAGCGGAAACTGCCTGCGCCTGATGGAGGACGAGTTAAATGAGACGCTTGATGTTGTCAGGCGGTCCGCCGAAAAATTTGACGCCGGTGTTGTGCTCGCCGGAATCCTGCCGACGATCCAGCAATCGGATCTGACGAATAAAAATTTGACGCCGAATCCCCGCTATGCCGAGATTGACCGTGTCGTAACACAACTGCACGGCGTTGATCGGGCTATCCAGATCAAAGGCTTGGACGAGCTCCAGTTGACTCTGCAAAATACGTATATCGAATTTTGTAACACCAGCTTTCAAATACATCTACAGGTTGGCGTCAGCAACTTTGTGAATTACTACAATTGGGCGCAGGCTATCTCCGCTCCGGTTCTCGCGTCGGCGGTAAATTCGCCGTTTCTGCTGGGTCACCGATTGTGGCATGAAACGCGGCTGGCACTTTTCCAACATGCGACCGACACGCGCTCACTCACGCATAGAGAACGTAACCAGACGCCGCGCGTCAATTTCGGTGATCGATGGGTCGAAAATTCGATCATCGAGGTGCTTCGCGAAGACGCGATTCGTTTCCGGATACTGCTTACACAAGCCGTCGAGGAAAATTCGCTTGAGGTCTTGGCACGCGGCGGCATACCAAATCTCGCAGCCTGGCGTCTGCACAACGGGACCATCTGGCGTTGGAACCGCCCATGCTATGGCGTGGTGGGCGGCAAACCTGGTCTGCGGATAGAAGCTCGATTTCTTCCCGCCGGGCCGACGGTCGTCGATGAGATGGCAAATGCGGCGTTCTTTCTCGGGCTTTTGACAGAGCTTCCAGAAGAGTTTGGAGACATTCGCGAGTACATATCATTTGACGATGCTAAGAGCAATTTTTTCAATGCCGCACGTTACGGGCTGAACGGCCAGATCCGCGGTCTCGATGGCAAAAGCCGACGCGTTGGACGCATTATTCTCGAAGAACTCCTGCCGCGAGCGAGAAAAGGATTGAAACGAGCGGGCGTTGACGACGCGGATAGTCAGCGACTACTGGACATTATCGAGGCCCGCGTAACACTCGAAAAATCCGGTGCACGCTGGATGCTCGATTCATATGAGGCTATGGACAAGCGAGCAAAACCAAACGTCCGGCTGCGAACACTTACGGCGGCGATGAAGGCACATCAAGAAAGCGGTGAACCGGTACACGAATGGGCGTTGGCCGAGATACCAAGGCAGTCCGAGTGGATCGACAATTACAAGACGGTCGAACAATTCATGGCGGTTGACCTATTTACTGTCCGCCCGGAGGACATCGTCGATCTGGCGGCAAATCTTATGCATTGGCGGCACGTTCGGCACGTTCCCGTCGAAGACGATGCCGGGCGTCTAATTGGAATCGTTTCGCACCGCGACCTGATCGAACTTTTCGCCCACGGCAAGTGCGGTGCATCGCCGCCTCTCGTGATTCGGGACATCATGAAGACTGATCTGATCACGATTGCTCCGGAAACGCCGACACTCGACGCTCTCGAACTCATGCGTGAACGCAATATCGGGTGCCTTCCGGTGATAAAGGATGAACGGCTGGTCGGTTTGATAACGGCATACGATTTTTTGACCGTTTCGTCGAAACTATTAGAAGAAAGATTGAGCACCGTGGCCGCCGAAGATCACGCAGTCGCGGCCGCAAAGGTATCCCTATGACAGCAGCAGCTTGATATAAAGCAGACAGCGAGCGCGACGGTGCCGAGTAAGGGCGGCAGCGTGTCTCTCACTTTGGCGGACGGGAGTAAATTTACGCTCGCCGCTCCGGAGCTCTAATGTCCGTGAGTTCCATCCGAACCCAATTTTTGGAGAATTGAGAGAAATGAGCCGAATCTTTAGTTTTGTTTTATTCTAAATTTTGGGCAATGATCCGTGAAAAAATCCACCGCCGATTAGGCCAATCGACCGGACAATCGGAATAAATTAATATAGAAATATAGAAAGTTTGAAAAATGACTGCCGTTGAAACGAAAGAAACCAATCCATTAACCGATGAAGAATTGCGGTTGATGCATGCTT
>JBKJRA010000167.1:0-7253 GCA_046594975.1 Pyrinomonadaceae bacterium
CCAAAGCTGTGTTTACAGCTTCTCCAAGCAGCTTATACATCTTCCAATTTCCAGCAATAACGGGTTTTCTCATATTTTTAATTTATTTATCATCGAGAGCGGCAACACCAGGCAACACATCACCCGCGAGGAATTCAAGAGTTGCTCCGCCGCCTGTCGAGATGTGGCTGATCTTGTTGTTAAGCCCAGCCTGGTTGACCGCCGCAACTGAGTCACCTCCGCCGACGATCGATGTTGCACCCGCGTCCGTGGCATCGGCGACAGCTTGGGCGATCGCGAATGTTCCGATGTCAAATGGTTTTTCTTCAAACATACCCATCGGGCCGTTCCATACGATAGTTTTAGCTCCGTCGAGAGCATGTTTGAATATTTCTATCGTCTCAATACCGATATCGAGACCCACAAGGCCAGCATTAGTAAATGCCACTGGGATCGTTTTAGCGGAATTTAACGGGTCGTAACTATCGACGACCTGATGATCTGTCGGCAGGATGAGTTCGACGCCAGCGTCTTTTGCCATTTGCTCGATCTCGATGGCTGTCGGCATCATATCGTCCTCAACAAGCGATTTGCCTATGGTAAAGCCCTGAGCCTTGAAAAACGTATATGCCATAGCACCGCCGATTAGCAGTTTGTCCACTTTGTGGGTAATCAGCGACTCGATGACCGGTATCTTGTCAGAAACTTTAGCACCGCCGAGAATGGCGACAAACGGTCGCTCAGGATCGTGAAGAGCTTTGCCAAGGAAATTTAACTCTTTTTCCATCAACAGCCCGGCGACACAATCATCGACAAAATGCGTGATTCCTTCAGTCGAGGCATGAGCACGGTGTGCAGTGCCAAAGGCGTCGTTTACATAGACATCGCAGAGCGAGGCGAGTTGTTTGGCAAATTCGGGATCATTCTTTTCTTCTTCGGCGTGAAGGCGGAGATTTTCGAGAAGGATAATATCGCCGTCGGTCTTCTCCGCGACCTTTTCTGCGACTTCATCGCCGACACAATCATCTGCAAATGCAACATTTAGACCGCCTAACTTAGACAAATACTCGAAGATAGGTTTCAGCGAATACTTCGCCGCATCATAAGGCATTCCCTTTTCTTCGGCCTTCTTTTTGTCTTTGATCGGACGACCAAGATGCGATGCTAGGATAACTTTTGCACCTTGAGCGATGGCATATTTGATCGTCGGCAAAGCACCTAAAATGCGGGTATCGTCAGTTATCTCGCCGTTTTTTATCGGGACGTTAAAATCAACGCGTATGAACACACGTTTACCGGCAATATCGATGTCTTTGATAGTTTTCTTGAGCATTGCTGTTATTTCAGCCCGACCTGTGATTTGGACATCACCTTGTCGTTTTTGAACGAGAGAATAATCGACTTATATTTCTCGCCTTCCCATTTATTGACCGAAAAACTCATGCTTCCGCCGACAGAACTGCTTATCTCTGTTCCCTTGCCGCCAAGGATGCGTTCGACATCCGAACGGGGCGAGCCGATCTTGATCTGGTTGTATTTGTCCATCGTCACATCGTATTCGCCCTTTGATGTTGACGGTGAAGAGGTGGTTGACGAAGGTGTGTAAGACGGTGTCGGCGACGTTTTTTTGTTATTAGCTAATTCGCTCAGTTTGCTCGGACAAGAGCAGCCCAAAACCACAAAGATAACGATCGCAAGGCAAAGATTCAGCGAGTTTTTCATAAGCGTTTGTCGGTCCTATGAAACCGAAAAACTGTTCGCGTGTGCGAACGGTTTCTCGATTTGTTTACTGATCGAAGCTCCAAAGCCCTTTCGCAGCGATGAATTTGACAAGATCGCGGACACGGCACGAGTAACCCCATTCGTTGTCATACCAAGACAATATTTTGATGCAAGTGTCGCCGATGACCTTTGTATTATCAGCATCAACGATCGAGGAATTTGAGTTTCCTTTGAAATCTATCGAGACGAGCGGCTCTTCACTGAAAGCAAGAATTCCCTTTAATTCGCCATTAGCAGCTTCTTTCAAAACTGCATTTACTTCTTCAGCAGTTGTCGCTTTTTCGACGTTCATTACGACATCGACAAGCGATACATTCGGCGTCGGAACGCGGACGGAAATGCCGTCAAATTTGCCCTTTAGTTCAGGAATAACGAGTGCGATGGCTTTTGCAGCACCTGTCGAGGTCGGGATCATTGATAGAGCGGCGGCACGAGCACGGCGAAGGTCTTTGTGCGGCAGATCGAGCAATTGCTGGTCGTTCGTGTAACTGTGGATGGTATTCATCAACGCATTCTTGATGCCAAATTTTTCGTGGATAACCTTTGCGACAGGAGCGAGACAATTAGTAGTGCAAGATGCGTTAGAGATAATGGTGTGCTTGTCGGCATCATACATGCCTTCATTTACGCCGAGCACGATGGTCACATCCTCGCCTTTCGCAGGAGCTGAAATAATTACTTTTTTGACGCTGCCGCGAATGTGCTTTCGTGCATCTTCGGCGTTTGTAAAATGCCCGGTCGATTCTATAACGATCTCAGCTCCGACCGAATCCCAGTCGATCTTTGCCGGGTCACGTTCGCTGAATACGCGAAAACTGTCGCCCTCGACATTGATCACGCCGTCACCAGCGGTGATCTTATGCGAGAGATTGCCCATTACCGAATCGTATTTGAGCAAATGAGCGAGCGTCTTGGTGTCTGTCAGGTCATTTACCGCGACCAGATCAATGTCTGCATCGCCGAGCCAAGTGCGTACGACGCTGCGACCGATACGTCCAAAGCCGTTAATACCAACTTTAATTGCCATTTTAATTTAAGATCCTCCAGAAAATTGCGTATATTAAAAGTTCGAGAATACCGCAATTTAGGGCGAAATTCAAAGACAGCATTCTTTGCCGGTTACGAGATTCTTGAAACAAACAGAAAATAAGTGTCGTAGTAACGGTTTGAGATTTTAACAGTAATTTTTAAGATATATTGATCCGTCCCGGAGCTGTCAATAATGAAACTTTCGCGTTTTCGCAATATTGCAACCGTAAATCTTATCGCCGGCGTTATTGGCGTAACTACTCTTTCTGTCTCTGCTCAAGAGCCGCAGGTCGCTAAAAATATTAGTGACACAGCTACGGCAAATGTTTATACGCCGTCAAATGTTAATCGCGTCGGTGTGCAGACTGCACAGCCTATACCCATCTCATTAAGCGAGGCGATCAAGCGTGCGCTCGAAAACAATAATGATATTGAAATATCGCGGGATGATGTCCGGTTTCAGGAAACGCAGGTGAGATCGCAGATAGGTATTTACGATCATGTAGTCAATTTTGCACCAAATTTTTCGCGAAGTAATACCACGGGTTCGTCCGCGACCAAAGATTTTCGAATTAATTCTAATTTTACGCAGTTCATTCAGAAAGGCGGCGGTAATTATCAGGTCTTTTTCAACAATCAACGGACAGAAAATGCATTTGCTCAGGCTCAGGTCAGCTCGGGATCGCTAACGAGCGGCAATAGTGCGATCTTTTCGTCGGGTCTGGGGCTTAATTACACTCAGCCTCTCGCTAGGAATTTTCGCATTGACAGCAAGCGTCACGGGATATTCATCGCAAAAAAACGGCTTGAGCAGACAGATTCTGATTTTAGGCTGAAAGCAACATCAACGATAGCGTCGGTTCAGCGTGCGTATTGGGATTTTGTGTATGCTCTGCGCAATCAGCAAAATCAGGTCGCAAATGTAAATCTTGCCAAAGAAAATCTTCGTCAGATAGAAGCAAAGATCGACGCCGGAGCCGCTGCACCGCTCGAACGCGCTGAAGTTGCGACCGAACTTGCCAACCGCGAAGGCGATCTGTTGCTTGCTACACAAACGGTCGGGACAGCAGAAAATACCTTAAAACAGCTTGTGCTCCGTGATCCGCTCTCACCGGAATGGTCCCAGACTTTTGTGCCGACCGACAAGCCCGCATTCAGTCTTGATCCACTGAGTCTTGACGACGCGATGAAAGATGCGATGGACAATCGTTTCGAGCTAAAGCGTCTCAAGCTGCAAAAAGAGATCAACACGTCGGACATCGAATACTATAAAAATCAGACAAAGCCGCAGATCGACCTGAACACGACATTTTCGCTCAATGGCCTGTCTCGAGGAGGCACTAACTCTGCCACCACGTCAAATCTGATTACCGGAACGGCTGACTTGTTTTTGTTTAACGGCATTAATTCGACCCGTTCATCATTGATACCTGCGTTGCCTTTATTAATAAATCCGACTGTTAATATCCCTGCTTCGCCAGCGTATTTATTTGGCGGCTTTAATCGCTCGCTGGCAAATATGTTTCGCAGCGATGCACCAAACTTCTCGATAGGTGCAACGATCTCTTTCCCACTTCGTAATCGGACGGCTAGGGCCAATCTTGATGGTGCGAAGATCCAGGAACATCAGCTTGATACTCAATTGAGGGGCCAAGAGCAGACTGTGATCGTTGAAGTTCGCAATGCAGTGCAGTCTGTCGAAACTTCGCGTCAGCGTGTGCTGACTGCACGCCGGGCCCGAGAGAGTGCTGAGATACAGCTCGAAGGCGAAAGAAAGCTATATGATGCAGGGCGCTCGACCACATTTTTACTGTTTCAACGCGAAAATGCATTGACCAATGCCCGTAACTCGGAGATCCGTGCCGAGACCGACTACAACAAGGCTATCGCCGACCTACAGCGCGTAACGTCAACAGTGTTTCGTGTAAATAACATCGTCATCGATTCCCCGGTAATTATCAAATAATACTTAAAAAAACGCTCCACCTACTTCATTAGCTTCAGAGCTTCGGGTCGAGCTGATTTATCATCCATCTTTACGTTTCAAACCACATTTGAGACAATCCGAAAGGTGAAAATATCCGCAAGCATCATCGTTTTCAACGAAGAGCATAATGTTGCCGAACTGTGTGAAACTGTCTCGTGGGCGGATGAGATCGTAATTATTGATTCTTCATCAACTGATAAAACCGTCGAGATAGCCAGTAAATACACCGACAAGGTGTTTCAGCACGAGTTTCACGGATATAAAGACAAGCACGAATTTGCGGACGCTCACACGACAGGCGACTGGATTTTTTGGATCGACGCTGACGAGAGGGTTACGCCAGAGCTGCGCAATGCAATAGAATCGCTAAAAAGTAAGTCGGATGATGAACTTCCCGACGGGTTTTGGATTAAACGGAAAACCTGGTATTTGGGTCGCTGGATCATGCATTCCGGTTGGTATCCGGATTATCAGATGAGACTCTACCGAAAATCTGCGAGTTATTGGGACGGCGTTTCACCACATGAGACCGCAAGGGTACGCGGACGAACAGAAAATCTTGAGGGTGAATTTCTGCACAACACAAAACGCGATCTCAGCGAACATAACAGCGTGTTAAATTCTTACACATCTCTCGCCGCCGCTTATATGGAGAAAAATGACAAAAATGTCGGAGCGTTGAAACTGGTCTTGGCTCCATTATCGGGTTTTTTTCGTTCATATGTCATTAAGCAGGGTTTTCGGGACGGAATTCCCGGGCTTGTTATAGCGATGTTTACCGGATACAGCGTCTTTCTAAAATACGCGAAGCTCTGGGAACGGTTTAATGTAAAACAATAATGGATTCATTTTGGAAAGATCGACCAACATTTGTGACTGGTGCGACCGGATTTGTCGGTGCAAATATTGTTGAACGGCTCCTCGATCTTGGGGCAAAGATCTGCTGTCTTCAGCGCGGCACTTTTCAGCCGAATACACTTGATATTTTTAACTTGCGTGACCGCGTCGATGTTGTCGTTGGTGAGATAAATGATCTTAAACTTCTCGAAACGACATTTGAAAAGTTTAAAATCGAATCTGTGTTTCACCTTGCAGCCCAAGCACTTGTTGGTGAGGCAAACGCATCGCCGCTTTCGACCTTTGAAACTAACATCAGGGGCACTTATGTCTTGCTTGAGGCCGTCCGCACGAACGGAAAGATAGGACGCATCGTGATCGCGTCCAGCGACAAAGCTTATGGCTCACACGAAAATCTGCCCTATCGCGAGGATTTTGCTCTCAACGGGTTATTTCCTTATGACGTTTCTAAAGCTTGCACCGACCTCTTGGCACAATCATTCGCTCACAGCTATCATCTTCCGCTTACGATAGCTCGCTCGCCCAATATCTACGGGCCGGGTGATCTCAATTTTTCCCGCATCATCCCCGGCACTATTTCGTCTTTATTGAATGACAAAGCTCCGGTCATACGTAGCAGCGGAGCCCCGATCCGAGAGTTTATTCATATTGACGATGTTGTTGATGCGTATCTGCTGCTTGCAGAGCAGATAGATAAATCACGCGGACACGCTTTTAATTTTGGTTCAAAGAGTCGCCTCAAGATCCTCGATCTTGTCAACAAGATCATAACTCTTACCGGACACAATAATGACCTTCAGCCTAATGTTGTTTCGGAAACCAAAGCCGAATTTGAGATCGACACCAAATACCTGTCAGACGAAAAGATCTACGATGCATTTGGTTGGCAAGCCGATATTGACATCGACAAAGGGCTAACTCAAACGATCGCATGGTATCGTGAATATTTGAGTAAAACAGTCGATGTATCTGTGGTTTGAGATTGCAACTTAACCCTTTCGCACCACATCATAATAATAATTAGAAAGTTGTTTTCGATCTGAGTTATACTTAGATCAATTAGTTGGTATCCGATCTCAAATGAAATATCTCACCTACACGTTTATTGTTGTTGTCTTACTGGCTTTTTCTGCCTTTGGTCAAAAAGGTGTAGATACACAAACCCAATCTATTAAAGACAGCGGTAATAAAGTAACTACGCGGCCAAATGACGCTACTCGTTCATTTGATTGGGGAAAAGGTAAAACTAAGGTTCGCGACAAACTGCCCAATCCGTACAGGCTCAATTCGCGCCGTGATGTCTTGATCGAATCCATCGTTGACACTCTGCGTGAGCAAAAGATCATCGTCGATGAAGCATCCTCGCGTCTGAAAGAAGGCATCATCGTTACCCGGCCTTTCATTTTTGCCAAAGGATCGGTGATAGCACTAAATGAACTCAACCGTTACGCGATACTCGAATCGACTGATTCGGCGTGGATCAGGGCACAATACACTTTGACGATCGAGGTACAGTCGATAGACGGCATTAAAAACAATGTGTCGGTCAATGCCAAGGTTGAGGGCCGTGCCGGAAACGGTTTGATGTCCGAATGGGTGATGGTTAAGAGTTCGGGTT
>JBKJRA010000068.1:0-4394 GCA_046594975.1 Pyrinomonadaceae bacterium
CCGAAATATCGATGTCCGTGATGATCTTGCCGTTAGCGATGAGAAATGTGTCGTCTTCGAGATATTGCCGTGCGTTGTCGAGAGCTCCGGCCGTGCCAAGTATTTTTGGCACTTCGAGAGCGTAATCAATATGCACGCCAAAGGCACTGCCGTCGCCGAGAGCGTCGATCACCGATTCCGGTTGATGGTGCAAATTTACAACGATATCCGTGATCCCAAACTTCGCCAGATACTCCGCAACATAGCCGACGAGCGGCTTACCCAAAAAGGGAATCGCCGGTTTCGTGCGGTCGATGGTGAGTGGAAATAGCCGCGTGCCAAAGCCGGCGGCCAGGATCATTGCTTTCATAAACAGTGTGCAAACCGAAACTAGATAATAAGGGAATCGTCGTCCGTTGTCAGCATCCGGTTGTCAGTTGTCAGTAGAAGGTTAGTCTAAAGAGCCTGTTAGACAAATATCCTTATCTGCTTTATTGTGGATAGATAAGCAAATACGCGACAAATGGACTCAACTAAACCGGAAAAAAACAACCGCAAAGAGATCTTTGGCTGGATAACGTACGACTGGGCCAACCATGCCTTTTTCACACTCTTTCTCGGCGTGCTGATCGGCGAATACCTCACATCGCTTGCACAAAAAGCAGTCGGCGAAAATGGTGCTCTCATCACTATTCTGGGCCACGATCTTGTGACTGCAAAATCACTCTTTTCCTATTCGATCGGAGCATCTGTCTTTCTTCAGATATTCTTTTTGCCGGTGATGGGCGCAATTGCAGACTACACTCATCTGAAAAAGACTTTTATGGCGGTCTTTTGCTACGCCGGAGCTATCGCGTGTGCGTTAATGTTCTTCGTGCATGACAACCTCTATTTTGTGGGGGCTTTACTGTTGATAATTGCCAATTTGAGTGCTGGTGCGTCGGTCGTGTTCTTTAACTCATATCTCCCCGACATCACATCGGAGGATAACCGCGATAAAGTATCGAGTTGGGCGTTTGCGTCAGGTTATTTTGGCGGTTTCATGACGCTACTTCTTGGCTTTGGGCTATTACTGAATGCTGAAAAACTTGGCATTTCGACCGGAACTGCTGCTCGCATCTGTTTTCTTCTAACTGGTGTCTGGTGGGCGGGATTTTCGATCTTTACATTTAAGTTCTTAAAAAGCCGCGTTCCTGTTCGCTCCGCTCCCGACGATAAAAATATCATTTCTGCAGGATTGAGCGAGGTCGCGGGCACATTTCGTGAGCTGTTCAAGCTCAAGCACACACTTCATTTTCTGATCGCGTATCTTCTCTACAATGACGGCATTCAAACGGTTATCGCGATGTCGGCGGTTTTCATATCACAAGAACTTTTCGTTGCTAAAGGCGTGGAAACCGACACGACGGTGCTGTTTATTGCTTTCATGATCGCACAAGCAGTTGCGTTCGTAGGGTCACTTGCTTTCGAACGGATCGCCCATTTTACAAGCACCAAAACCTCGATCCTCATTTCGCTGTTAATATGGTCTGGTATTGTAATATACGGCTTCGGATTTTTCCACACTGTCACTGAGGCATATATAATGAGCGGGGCTATCGGCTTTGTTTTGGGCGGTTCTCAGGCTCTGTCGAGGTCGCTATTTTCACAAATGATACCTGCCGGTCGCGAAGCCGCATTCTTTGGAATATACGCGATCTCCGAAAGGGGAACGTCTTGGATCGGCCCGATTGTTTTCGGGCTCGTCGCACAGGTAACTAACTCATATAGACCTGCGATATTGGCCCTTATAGTGTTTTTCATAGTCGGCAGTTTGATCCTATTGTTTGTAAACACGACAAAAGCCATTCATGAGGCGGGCAATTCAACGCCCGAAGATCTCGCGAGAGCCTGAGCAATTTGTGATTAGAAATATGTTGGATATAATCGAGTCTTAGAATTTCAAATCATCAATTCGAGGAAAAACTGAGTGCTACAACAGACAGAAGGAAGAATTGTAACGATCTTCGGCGGTGCTAAATGCAGCGAAAACTCGCCCGAGTACATAGCCGCAAAGGAAATGGGCGGTCGGCTTGCCGAGGCAGGATTTACCATCTGCACCGGCGGCTATCTGGGCATTATGGAGGCCGCTTCGCGCGGTGCCCGTGAAAAAGGCGGACGTGTATTCGGGATCGTAATGAATCAGTTCAAGCACGAACCTAACCGTTTTCTGACAGATAAGGTCGCAACTGATCATTTCTATGACCGTCTGCAAAATCTGATCACCCGTTCGGTCGGTTTTGTCGCATTTCGCGGCGGCATGGGAACAGTAACTGAGATATCGCTTGTCTGGAACAAACTCACGACTAAAGTCATTGGCAAACGCCCGCTGGTTTTGGTGGGTGATTGCTGGAAACAGGTCGTTGAATCGTGGAAAGAGCATCTTGTCGTAAGCGATGCCGATCTTAGTTTTCTTGACTTTGCCGATAATGCCGAAACCGCCTCGAATATTATCATAGAAAAATCTCAGGGAGTTGTTATATGAACTGTCCGAAATGCACGGTGCAACTGATGGATGGTGCGAAATTTTGCGGCTCGTGCGGCTTTACGCTCCCGATCGCCACACCACCTCAAACCCCGCCTCCCGTTTCCGCTCCGCCTACACCTCAAACCACGGCTGGAGGTGCGTTTCATTTTGACGCAGACGGGCGGGGCCAAGGGAGCGGTTACACTTGGGCGATCGAGCATCAGGGAGCATTTGCATTGGCGGTGGTAAATTTACAGGCGGAACAAACCATTTGTGCGGAAGCGGGGGCGATGGTCACAATGTCTGCAAACGTCGAACTATATTCCGAGATGAAAGGCGGCGTTTTCGGTGCCCTAAAACGGGCGGTAGGCGGAGAATCCGCTTTTGTCTCGACATTTACTGCCAAAGGTTCCTCCGGCGAGGTCACATTCGCTCCGGGAGCTCCGGGCGATGTCGTCGGTATCGAGATGCAGAACCAGACATTCATGGTCCAGTCGAGCTCGTATCTCGCGGGAGACACTTCGCTCGTAGTTGATACAAAATTCGGTGGTTCAAAATCATTTTTCGGCGGCGAGGGTTTATTTTTATTACAGGTTTCCGGCTCGGGCCTGCTTCTCGTCTCATCTTTTGGCGCCATTCACCGGAAAACTCTTCGTCCGGGCGAGCAATATGTCGTCGATACCGGTCATCTGGTCGCTTGGGAGGGCCATATGCAATACAACATCCGCAAGGCTGCTAAAGCGGGCTACTTACGTAGTTTCCTAAGCGGCGAGGGAATGGTTGCTGAGTTTAGCGGCCCCGGCGAGATATTGATACAGACGCGTAATCTTGCGGCTTTCGCCGGTATGTTGAAACCGTTTTTCCCATCTCAAAGCGGTAGCGGCGGCGGTTTTAGCTTTGGAAGTTAAGTGACTGGACGCGAGCACATATAAGCGTTTTGGAACATAAAGTTTTATCAAATGGTCTGGCGACGGACAGAGCGGAGTTACGGATTCCAGCAACGGCGGTCTCTCGCGGTATAGGCATTGGTCACATAGTCTTTCACAACGGCGATAAAAATTCATCATACAAAACCCATCTTGACTTGTCGCAGATCGACAATGAACTAGAAAGGCTGCGTTTAGCAGTTTCTCGTGCTGTAAAAGATCTGACGGAGCTTACGGCTCACCAACATGTTCAGTCTGCATCCGGTATTTTTGGCGTACATCTCCTGATCCTCGAAAACTCATCATTCGTCGCAGACATCGAGTCCAAAATAAATGATAGTCAGGTGAACGCTGAATGGGCCATCAAGACTGTTTCGGAAGATTTGGCGGGCCGACAAAGGTCAGTTCCCAACGGGCACTTGAGTGAAAAACATCTCGATGTCAAGGATGTTGCGGAGCGTTTGATGCTGTGCCTTGGAAACGTAGCGGTATCCGAACACAGGAAATCAGGATCAGTACTCGTCGTTGCGGAGCTTATGCCTTCGCGGTTGCTTGAACTGGCCAAAAGCGACCCGGTCGCTATTATTTCTGAGCATGGCGGCTGGACCTCTCATACATCTATTCTGGCCCGTGAATTGGCGATTCCGCTCGTGACCGGTATTAAAAACATTGAAAAACTGGTTTTTCAGGACGACGAGGCGATCGTTGACGGAATAAACGCTCAGGTTATTGTTAACCCCACGCTTGAAACCCTTGAGAAATTTTCTATCATGTCGGGTAAGCAAAATATCGTCTCTACATTTGCTAGCGGCTCTGGCAAACATGTCAAAACACTTGACGGTAATGAGATATTGATCCGTGCTAACGCAGACATGCCCGCGGTATATCGCGTTGCCAAACGTGCCGGAGCAAGCGGGATCGGGCTCTATCGCTCGGAGATCATTTTTAATCAATTTCAAAACTTTCCATCCGAAGCCGACCAG
>JBKJRA010000075.1:0-9973 GCA_046594975.1 Pyrinomonadaceae bacterium
GTTTCGAGGTGCTCGGCGGCGATCTTTTGTGCGGGCAGCACGCTCGAAGAGTCGCCGGAGTGAATCCCAGCTTCCTCAATATGCTCCTGAATTCCGGCGATAACGACTGTATCTGTATCAGACAACGCATCGACATCGATCTCGACCGCTCGTTCTAAAAATTTGTCGATGAGGATGGGTTTTTCCGGAGAAGCATCGACGGCAGAGCGCATATATTCGTCTAATGACTCGTCGTCATAAACTATCGCCATTGCACGTCCACCAAGCACAAAGCTTGGCCGCACGACAATGGGGTAACCTATTTTCTTTGCAACAACTTTAGCCTCATCGGCTGATGTAACGCTGGAGTTTTCCGGACAAGGTATTTTAAGTTCGTCGAGCAATGCTCCAAATCGCTTTCTATCCTCGGCAAGGTCAATCGAATCGGGCGAAGTTCCGATGATCGGAACTCCCGCCTCATGCAAGCGATCCGCAAGATTCAGCGGCGTTTGTCCGCCAAATTGGACGATTACCCCGTCCGGTTTTTCGACATCGACGATGTTCATCACATCTTCGAAAGTCAGCGGCTCAAAATATAGTCTGTCCGAGGTATCGTAATCCGTCGAGACCGTCTCAGGATTGCAGTTGACCATTATGGTCTCGAAATCGGCGTCGTGCAGAGCAAAGCTCGCGTGACAGCAGCAGTAATCAAACTCGATACCCTGCCCGATCCGATTTGGTCCTGAGCCAAGGATCATTATCTTGCGTCTTCCGGTCGGTTCGGCCTCACATTCGGCTTCATAGGTCGAATACATATACGGCGTAAACGATTCGAATTCGGCTCCGCATGTATCAACCCGTTTATAGACAGGAGTGATCCCGAGAGCCTTGCGATGTTCGCGAACCTCATTTTCGGGCGTACCTGTTAAATAAAACAAACGCCTGTCGGACAAGCCGTATTCTTTGGCAAGCCGCAGGGTATCGTTCGGGATATCCTTTAAGTCTTTCGAGTCTATGCTTTTCTGTAGTTCCATGACCTGAGAGAGTTGATCGAGAAACCACGGGTCGATCTTTGTCAGTCGATGGATCTCTGTGATGGAGTAGCCATTTTGTAAAGCATACGTGATATACGAGAACCGCTGTGAGTTTGGGCGGGCAAGTTTTCGTTGCAACTCGGCATCTGATATGTCATGTAAACGCAAGGGTTTAACGGATTCGAGTGAACGTAGTCCCTTAAACAAAGATTCCTTAAAAGTGCGGCCTATCGCCATCACTTCGCCGACGGATTTCATCTGTGTTCCGAGCACGTCTTCTGCACCGGGAAATTTTTCAAACGCCCATTTCGGGATTTTCGTCACGACGTAATCGATCGTCGGTTCAAACGATGCAGGCGTCTTTTTCGTGATGTCGTTTGGTATCTCGTCGAGCGTGTAGCCTACAGCAAGTTTGGCGGCGATCTTTGCGATTGGATACCCTGTCGCTTTAGAGGCAAGTGCGGACGAACGCGACACCCGCGGATTCATCTCGATGATACGGATATCGCCGTTTTCAGGATTTACTGCAAATTGTATATTCGATCCGCCCGTTTCGACGCCGACCTTGCGGATGCAGGCGATAGACATATCACGCAGCCGCTGATATTCGACATCGGTCAGAGTCTGTGCGGGAGCGACAGTTATCGAATCGCCCGTATGAACGCCCATCGGGTCAAAATTTTCGATAGAGCAGATAATGACGACGTTGTCATTGAGGTCACGCATAACCTCAAGCTCATATTCTTTCCAGCCGAGTATAGATTCTTCGACCAAAATCTGCGAATTTGGCGACGCGGCAAGCCCTCCGCGTGCTATCTCTTCGAATTCCTCGGGGTTATAAGCCGTGCCGCCGCCTGTGCCGCCAAGCGTAAAACTCGGGCGAATGATTGCCGGATATCCTGTCGTTTCGACTATCGCAGCAGCTTCTTCCCAAGTGTAAGCAAACCCGCCCTTTGCGGACGGTATGCCGATCTCGTCCATCGCTGCTTTGAAAAGCTCACGATCCTCGCCAACCTTGATGGCATCGATATTGGCACCGATCATTTTGACGCCAAATTTGTCGAGGATTCCCGCTTCAAACAATTCGATAGACAGGTTAAGCCCTGTCTGGGCCCCTACGGTCGGCAGTAAGGCATCAGGACGTTCTTTTTCTATTATTGCGGTGAGTGTTTCGAGCGTTAGCGGCTCGATGTAGGTGCGGTCGGCGATTTCAGGGTCGGTCATGATCGTCGCCGGATTTGAATTGACCAGCACAACCTCGTAGCCCTCTTCTTTCAACGCACGGCAAGCTTGTGTACCGGAATAATCAAATTCGCAAGCCTGCCCGATGATTATCGGGCCCGAACCAATTATCAAGATCTTATGAATATCGTCGCTTCTTGGCATTATCTAAGCTCTCGATTATACAAAAAAAGTGCGGCCACCTGAACCACACTTTTCGAATAGAAAGATTTACTCCCGCTTAATGCGGAAATTTAGGTATTTTTGGCACTTTGTTTTGTATTTGTTGGGTCGCGTCGTTGATCTTGCCGGACAAAACATTATCCAGATTCAGAGCCATATTAGGATCTATTTTCTTGAGCTGGTCGTAGACCTTTTTGGCTTCTTTTTTGTTGCCGCTCGCGAAATAAGTCTCACCTAGATTGAACAAACTGCGAACACTCTTGCTATCGAGGCCGATAACCTGTTTGAACGTTGCGATTGCGTTGACAAAATCCTTGAGTCCGCGAAATCCGACACCAAGTTGATTGAGTGCAATGGCCCATTTTGGATGTAGGCTGACGGCTGTGTTGAGAGAGTTTACCGCTTCCTGATATTCGCCGAGAGCATTATGCGTTGAGCCGAGATTCAGATACGCGGCGTCAAGTTTCGGGTCCTGCTCGACCGCTTTTTGCAGAAATATCTTGCTCTGCTCGAAATTCACTTTGGCGGCCTCATCATTCTTTGCAGTCGTCTGGGTATAACCTGCGTTGTAATAAGCCCAGCCAAGATTGGTGTTGTCGATTGCACTCGGGCTCAATTCCTTTGCCGTATTGAGACGTGCGACGGCCTTTTCCCATTCATTGGTCTTGCCCAGACAAAAGCCCCATTCGCTATAAAGATCAGGTGTCTTAATGCCGTCAGACGCTACTTTGTATTCGGCGTTTGCATCCGGAAATTTTTCGAGTTGACGATATGTGCTCGCAAGATTTGCGTGTGCCTGTGAGTTCTTGTTGTCATATTTGATGGTCTGCTGATAGGCATTTGCGGCGTTGTTGTAGTCGCCTTTGTTATAATACGCGACGCCCATGTCGAACGACGCTGCCGAATTCGACGGCTCCATCTCGATCGTCTTTTGATATGCTGTGATTGCCTCGTCCGGCTTGTCCATACGGTCGAGCGTCTGACCGCGATAATATTGGGCGGAGCCAAATTTTGGCTCCAATTCGAGCGTCTTATCAAATGCCGCAAGAGCCTCGTCGTTTTTGTTTTGTTTGAACAGCAAAACGCCCCGGAGATAACGAGTCTCGACCGTGTCGATCTTGGCAGCATCGGCTTTTTGAAGACTTGCTTCGGCTTTTGCAATATCACCTTTATCCAAATATGAGAGACCCAGCGGCGGATAAAGCATCGTGTATTCGGGGTTTATCGCAACGGCTTTTTCGTAATTAGTTATCGCTTGATCGTTGCGATTATGAGCATCGTGGATCGCACCGAGTTTGGCGTAGGCGACATCGTTTTGTTTATCGAATTTGATCGCTTCCTCAAAAATAGCTACGGCAGCATCGTTATTCGTCTCTCCGGCGGCATCGATACCTTTAGCCGTTAGAGCATTGCTGAGGCCTTCGGACGCTCGCGTGTTTTTCGAGTTTTGAACCAATGCAGCCCTGTAATTATCTATAGCGAGATCCGTTTTGTCTGTATCGAGGAATGTCTCAGCTTTTGCTGTCAGAGTATTCGAGAGGGCGATCTTTTTATTAGCTGCAACGATCGCAGCTTTTTTCCGTGCTGCTATTGCGGCTGCTCGCCTTTTCTTTTCGGCTGCGGCTATCTGGTTAGCGGTACGTGCAAAAGCCCCTCCATTACCTGCACTATGACCAACGGACACCTTGCCGCCACTCGACCGCCTTTGCGGCTCTTTACGCGACCCGCGAAAAACAAACACACTCGATCCGCCGGCAATATCCTCGGTCGCAACAAGGTCTTGTGCGGCAACGTTTCGCTGCAGCGGGATGATCGAAAATAAAATGGTAAAGATCAGGAAAAGCGAAAATTTAGCTCTCATATGCGCCCCCTCGAATTTTCTATTATACGATACTTGATAGCCACCGTTAGAGGTATTTTCTGTGAACTAAAAACCAATGAACACGGGCTCAGGATATAATTCGATGCCAAATTTGGCGGCTACGGCCGCTTGAATTTCGCTTTTGAGCAATAAAATGTCCGCCGCAGAAGCACCGCCTCGATTGATGACGGCGAGCGTATGTTTGGATGAAAGTCCGGCATTTCCAAGAGCAAATCCCTTGTGAAAACCAGCATTCTCGATCAACCAAGCGGCGGGTATTTTTACGGCGTTGCCAAATGGAAACGACGGCAGGTTGCCGTGTTCTGCATGTAATGCTGTGAGTTTTTCCATACTGACAATAGGGTTTTTGAAGAACGAGCCTGCACTTCGCGAATTGGGATCATCCGCGTCGATCACCATCGATTTCGAACGCCGTATGTGCAAAACTGCATCTCGAACTGCACGCAACGAAGGTTGCCGTTCCCCAAAATGCTCGATCAGGTCCTTGTAAACGATCTTTGGCGTTCCTTGTTTTTCCAGAGCAAAGGTAACGCTCAAAACAATGTATCGATTGCGTTGGGTCGAATTAAATATGCTCGTGCGATAGGTAAATCCGCATTCGGCATTGGTCACTGTTACAAATTCCTGGTTTTTACGATCGTAGCACCGCACCGAAACTATAGTCTCGGAGACTTCTTGTCCGTAGGCCCCAACGTTTTGAACCGGCGTGCCGCCGACTAATCCCGGTATCCCGCTCAGTGTCTCGATGCCCGCGAGATCGTTGTCAACGCAATACGAGACGAACGCATCCCAATCCTCACCAGCTTGAGCGATTAGCAAACCGGCAGGATCTCTCAAAATTCCTTTCAATGCGATCTGCATAACTAAGCCGTCAAACCCGGCGTCCGCGATCAAAACATTGCTCCCACCGCCGAGAATAAATATCGGCAAGCCCTTGCTTGCAGCAAATTCAAGAGCTTCGACGACCGAGTCTTCGCTTGTAGCACGCACAAAATATCGTGCTTCACCACCGATCTTGAATGTCGTGAGCGATGCCAGGCCTATATTTTCCTGAATAATTAGCGGTTTGGTCATAAAAAATTGATCCGCTTAAATTTATAAGCGGATCATATGGATTGCAAGGTCCATTGTCACCCCATGACTAGAGTTTAGCTCTCTTCATCTCTTTCTCAAGCTTGAGAGCCTCGATGGCATTAAGCGGTTTCAGGCGATCAATGATCTTTTTCACATCATTGCCTTTCCTGAGTTTGATCAGAGCGTAACCTAGACTGGCCAGTGCCGGGACGTAATTAGGCTCCTTGTCAGTAACGGCCCGAAACCATTTAGCCGCGTTTTCAAAATCATTGGTCTTGTAATAGGCCGTGCCGAGTGCATATCTAGAAAAACTCCACTCCGGGTGTTTGTCAACGATCCGTAACAACGATGTCACGGCTCCGGCAAAATCACCCTGATCAAGTTGTACGGCACCGAGATTTTGCAAGGCCCCGTCCGCAACCGCCGGGCTTTCGGCGATCGCCTTGAGCAAGGCGGTTTTTGCCATTTCGAGTTTAGCTTTTCCGGCAACTAGATCTTTGTTGTCTAGATCCACACGGGCTGCGTTGTAATAGACCCATCCGAGGTTTGCGTAGTCGATTGGGTTATTTCCAATACGAACCGCCTCTTCCATTGCTTTGACGGCTACCGGCCATCTACAGACGACAAATTTCGCTTGATTGATCGGACATTGCTGGCCGATGACAAAACCCTGCTTGCTGTAAAGATCAGCGGCTACGTCTTTGTTAAAATCTTTCGTGCGCGTATAAAACAAAGCCGCAAGACGATAGTTAGCTTCGGCGTTGTTGTAATCCTGAGCCATACGATAGGCCTCCGCCAAACCTGCAAATGCTTCCCAATTGTCATTTCTCAACTTAACAGCCGAGTTGTAAGCATTGACCGCCTCAGGATAATTCCCCGTCTCAAATAACGCTGCTCCTAGCCCTACCATTGCGTCAAAATACGAAGGCCTGAGCTTGACCGCCATAAGATATTCCGGGATCGCTTCCTTTGGTCGCTTTAACTTAACCAGCAGTTCACCGGCGTTATAGTAAGCCTCAGCGTAGGTTGTATCAAGCGTTTTGGCTTTTTGAAAAGCCGCCAGGGCTTCGTCGATCCTATTCTGTGAGGTGCGGATCAAGCCTAGGAAAAATTGTGTTTCAGCATTCGTCGCCGAAATAGCGAGGGCCTTCGAAAGTAGCTCGTCCGCTTTCGCAATGTCACCCGCCTGGAAATAGAGGATGCCGAGCGGAACGTAAATTTCTGTCAGATTTTTATCTGCACTTAATGATTTCTCATACGCTGCGATAGCCTCACTTTGTTGATCAAGCGAGTTATAAACCTCTCCTAGCCCGAAATACGCAGCGGCATTTTTAGGATCAAATTTAAGAGCTTCGAGAAACATGCCTTTTGCCGAATCGCCTTGATCTTTGGCCAAAAGTTCATTGCCCTTCAATGCAAGAGCCTCGCTGTAACCAGTCCTAGCGGTCAAATTTTTGTCATCCAGCCGAACGGCTTCCCTGAAGAAATCGAAAGATTGATCATAATCGCCTTTCTCGACATAATATTCACCAACGCCGGTAAAGAGTTTAGATGCCTGTGCCGGAGGCAGCGATTTGCCGGGATTGGGACCTAGCTTGGTTGGATCGACGATTTTGGCTCGGTTAGGTTTGGGTGTGGTCTTAGCGAGAGTTAGATATTGTTTTTTGATCTTAGCTGCACTGGCCATCTGAGCCTCTTTGCTTCGGGTCGGCCTTACGGCGACACGTTTCGACGAAGATCTCGACGAGCTGCGAAATACAAAAATGCTTGAGCTACCGGAAATGCTGCTCACCGCGACCAGATCCTGTGCAACTGCAGGGATACTCGTCAACCAAAAAGCCGCGATCAGCAAGCCAGCCGTTGCTGCCCTTAACTTCCATATTTTATTAAGCATTCTTTGTCCTCTCACCAAAAATCACATTTTCTATTTCCACAATACTATAAGCCTTGCATTCGATGCGCAAACTTTCTCGATACGTTTACTGATTATTCTTGCCCTTTTGTTCAGCTTAATATAAATTGAAATTAACCAACAAATCGGGCGTCTAACGCCAAACGTCATATGTCCAAAGTTGGCATAGGATCAATTCTTCGGCTTTGGACCTTGGACCTTGGACCTTGAACTTCACAATAAGGAGAACTTGCCGAAAATGAAAGCATTTACTACTGAGAACATCAGAAATCTGGCTGTCATTGGTCACGGCGACGCAGGTAAAACCCAGCTCGTCTCAAGCCTGCTACACGTCGCCGGATCATCACCACGCTGGGGAAAAGTTGACGAAGGAACGACCATCACCGATTATGACGAAGACTCTATCGAACGAAAAGTCTCGCTCAACAACAATTTTGCCCACCTCGAATACAACGACACAAAAATGAATCTGATCGACACGCCCGGCTATGCCGCGTTTGTCTCGCACGCACGGCCCGCTCTGCGAGTGGCTGATTGTGCTCTTGTAGTCGTTGACGCGGTTCACGGCATCGAGGTCCAGACAGAAAAGACATGGCAATACGCAAACGAATTTCTGCTGCCGCGTTTCATGGTCATCAACAAGATCGACAAAGAAAATGCCGATTTTGCTCACGCTCTTGAGACAGCGGCCGACAGTTTTGCCCGTTCGATAGTGCCGTTTACCCTACCTATAGGAAATGAAGTAAATTTCAAAGGTGTCGTCGATGTCGTCCATCAAAAGGCATACGAATTTGACGCTGAAGGCAAAGCCAAAGGCATCGCGATACCGAGCGAAATGGTCGCTTTGCTCAATTCGACCCGCGAACGCCTCATCGAGATCGTCGCCGAATCAGACGACGCACTGATGGAAAAATATTTTGAGGCAGGCACGCTGCCCGAGGAAGACATCATCCCTAATCTCGCAAGCGCTATTGCTCACAGCAAGCTCTGCCCCGTTTACGCAGTCTCGGCGACGAGCGGCATAGGGCTGCAGACGCTGCTCGATCATCTCGTCGAATTTGCGCCAAATCCGGCGACGCACGAAATGGAATATGGGTTTAAGGATAATGAGATGTCCGGCGACCGGATCAATCGTAAGTATTCTAACGACGAGCCGTTTTCCGCTTATGTATTCCGCACGATCGCCGATCCGTTTGCCGGACGCATCAATGTGATGAAGGTAGTTAGCGGCAAGGTCACGAACGACGCGAATGTATTTAATTCTTCGCGTGAAACGATGGAACGTCTCGGTGCTCTGCACGTCATTTCGGGCAAAACACTCGATAAGGTAAACGAAGCCGCGACTGGCGACATCATCGCTGTCGTGAAACTCAAAGACACGCAGACGGGCGACACGCTTTGCGACAAGGCAAATCCGATCGTCTATCCAAAGGTCGAGTACCCGGAGGCCGCCATCGCGTTCGCCATCGAGCCGAAATCACGTGCCGACGAAGACAAGATTTCCGCCGCTTTGCACAAAATTCTCGAAGAAGATTCGTCGCTTCATTTTGAACGCGATCCGCAGACGAACGAGTTTATCCTTTCGGGTAGCGGCCAGCTTCATATCGAGACCGTCGTCAAAAAACTCGAACAGCGTTATCACGTCGAGGTGACGCTCCATCCGCCGAAAGTTCCTTACAAGGAAACCATCACCCAACACGTCGAGGTGCAGGGACGCCACAAAAAACAGTCCGGCGGACGGGGACAGTTTGGCGATTGTAAGGTTATTTTCGAGCCGCTTGATCGCGGTGCCGGTTTCGAATGGGTCGATAAAATATTTGGCGGATCAGTTCCCGCAAATTTCCGCCCGGCGATCGAAAAAGGCATTATCGAAGCCGCCGCAAGCGGTGCTGTCGCCGGTTATCCGCTCGTCGATTTTAAGGTAACGCTCATTGACGGCAGCTATCACGCGGTCGATTCGGATGAGCACAGTTTCCGTGCCGCCGGACGCAAAGCGTTTCGCAACGCCATAGAAAAGGCCAAACCGACCTTGCTCGAACCGATAATGGACGTGGAGGTTTTCACGCCGCAAGAGGTTTCAGGCGACATCATGGGCGACCTCAACTCTCGTCGCGGTCGCGTCGGCGGTATGGAAGTTCGCGGCAAACAGCAGGTGATAAAAGCAAAAGTTCCGCTATCGGAAATGCTCGATTACCAATCGAAGCTTAATTCCGTCACGCAGGCACGCGGCTCTTATCATATGCAGTTTTCGCACTACGACCCGCTGCCCGGTAACCTCGCCCAAAAGGTCATCGACGAAGCCGTAGCATCAGGCCGCGTCCGTGCCCACGAGGACGACGAATAATTCGTGTTTTATATACGGCGGTTCGGCATCCCGAACCGCCTATTTTTTAAGTTCTCGCGTCCCCCTGTGGTAAACTCATCCGCAGAACAGAAACACAGTCAAACCGCCCAATCAAAAGGAGATTATTGTGCAAAAAAGATTTTTTCGGATACCATTGCCGCTTCAGATACTGATAATGTTTTCGATGCTCGTGGCCGCAGGAGCTTACATGTTGCTTGGTCAGCAGGCACCATCTGAGGACGCCGACTGGCCTTGGAAGGTCGTTACCGAGAGCAAGGTTTTCCTTAACGGTCAGCCTGCCGGAAAACTCAGCAGCCTCGTACCGCTAGCCGATAAGATAAACA
>JBKJRA010000230.1:0-4002 GCA_046594975.1 Pyrinomonadaceae bacterium
CTACATCGCCGATGGCGAAAACGCCTTCGATATCGGTCGCGCAATTGTGGTTGATCATTATGTAGCCGTTATCGTCAAGGGCGATCTGCCCATTGAAAAGTGTGGTACTCGGCTCTACGCCGATGCGGATGAGGACGGTGTCGGTTTCGATATGCAATGTGGTGCCGGTTAAATTGTCTTGAATATCGACACCCGTAACTTGTTCATTTCCAATAATTGCAGTGAGTCGCGAGTCAGCTACAAACTCGACATTTTCGAGAGCCGTGGCTCTTACCACAAAATCGTTTCTAGCAGATAACTCACCTCTACGATGCACAACAAAAATCTTTTCCGCAGTACGCCCTAGTATGATCGCATTTTCGACCGCCGCATCGCCTCCGCCGACTATCACGGCACGCTTTCCGGCAACATCATTTTTGGCTTTTTCACCTGATTCGAGGATGCCTTTGCCATAGAATTCTACCTCGCCGGGAATGCTTAATTCTCTACGCCTGACACCCGTTGCAATAATGATAGAACTTCCCGAAATTACCGTTCCCTCGGCCAATATTACTGATCTATTAGCAAGATCTACAGCTACAACTTCTGCTCCGGTTCGCCGCTCGATCTTGGCATTTTCGACCTGTTTTATAAAACGGTCACGCAGCTCGCGGCCGTTCGCTGTTGCGACCCCGAGGTAGTTATTGATCGCGTTAAATGTCAGCAAAAGCTGCCCGCCAAACTCCGTCTCTTTTTCCAGCAAAATAGCGCTCAGTCCAAGCTCAGAGCACCATAATGCAGCCGACAAACCGCCAGGCCCGCCGCCGATTATTATGACTTCATACTTTGTCCTTTTTGTGGTCATAAATTTGCTGCCAAGTGCCCCTAATTGCTACTTTTCACAATGCTTTTCTGCCATATTTTGTCACTTTTGTTATTTCCCTGATCATAAGAAATATACGATCTTAAACAAAATATCGCTACGAGCCATTATTTTAGGCACTTTTGGTTTATTTAACAATGGACGAGTCGCTGTTGCTCTAGTGGCACTGCTATTGCATTTGAGCCTATTGTGAAATTGGGCTTTGCATTTCGCATCGTCGGCTTCCGGCCACGTCTCAGAATTTAGAACTTCCACCAAAACAAACAGCTATGAGATTAGAATTTGAACCAAACGTAATCGCACTTCCTCTCGTCGAAAACGAAATGTTTGACGAAGTTACTCTCTCAGCCGATTTCCAAGATCTGCTAAAGCGCGGCATTGCAGCTGCTCAAAGCGGCAACCGCGAACACGCCCGCACACTGCTCGTCAATGCTGCCCAGCAAGAGCCAAAAAGCGAAGATGCGTGGATATGGCTCGCTTCGATCAGCGAATATCCCGAAGAATTATTGGCGTTTTTAAACAACGTCCTCAACATCAATCCCGATAACAAACGTGCAAACGAATGGCGTACTGCGACCTGCTCGCTGCTCGCTAAAACGTTTGTCCAGCGCGGCGTCACAGCGCATGAACAAGGCTCCACCGATCAAGCTGCACAATGCTTCGACCAGGCTCTCGTTTATGATTACAACTGCGAAATGGCTTGGTTTTGGAAAGCGTCGCTTGTCGACAACAACGATCAAAAGGAAGAATTTTACGGCCGCGTTTTGAGCATCAATACTGACAACAGCGAAGCTCGATCAGCACTCAACGAGATCGCTAGGTCACGTTCGGTCTCGGCCGTTGCGGACGCAAAAGCAGCAGCTGTCGCCGGCAACGCCGAGCAAGCCCTCGAAATACTCGATGGCGTTCTGCAAAATGATGCCCACAATCTTGATGCATGGATGCTACGTTCGCATCTGGCGAGCAGCGTACAAGACAAACTATCTTCATTAGAAAAGGTTCTCGAGATCGACCCCGAAAATGCCGCCGCTCGTTCAAGCTATGATTTCTTAGCTACTACTGTTGTTGCAGAAGCTCCAGTCGAGGAAGCTGTTGAACCGGAAGTTGAAGCCGCTCACGAAGAAATGGAAGTCGCCCCCGAGCCCGAATCTGTCGATGTTCAAGACGAGCACGCTCAGGAAGATGTTCGGTTTTCCGAACCGGAACCTGTCTATGTTCAGGAAGAAGAAGCTACTTTGGATCAAGAGGCCGAAGTTGTTCAGGAGGAAGAACCTGTTTACGTTCAGGAAGAAATGGCGGTTCACATGACCGAGACAGAAGATATTCACATTACCGACCCGAGCGATGCCCCGGCTTACGAAGAGCCTGCTTGGTCCGTCGAAGAAATGTTTCCGTCAGCCCCCGATGAAATTGAGGCTGAACATGACACCGCTGAGAAACTGCCTTCGCTCAACGATATATTTGAGCAGACAGGTCCGCAGATGGACTTTAACAGCGATACTTTTGAAAGTAGCGATCCGGCAGCGATTTTCGACAGCGTCCAGACCGAAAGTGAACCTCTCGAGGTCGAGGTTGCCGAAACCATTGCCGCTGCACCGCCATCCGGCGTTGCATGCCCTTTCTGTTGGGAGCCAAATGAAGCTCAAGCGTTTGAGTGCGGTTCGTGCCATGCCACGCTGACGCTTTCCGATATCGAATCGCTTCTAGCAAATCCGCGTGCCGACCGTGAGACTGTCCAGCACGCCGTCACACAAATGGAAGCCGAGTGGAATATGCGCGAGTTTGACGAAAAAGAACTCACCGCTCTCGGCATCGGTCATTTTAACCTTCAAAATTACGATGCGGGCCTCAACTACCTTCAAGAAGCGTCGCGTTTGAGCCCAAACGACGTTATGCTGTCAGGCCATCTGAACACCATTGCCATCCGTCTCGAAGAGATGCGTCGGCAGGATGAGGTTCACAATGCAATGCCAAAAGGCCGCACGATCCTTGTCGTAGATGACAGCCCGACCGTCCGCAAACTTATTTCAGGCAAGCTCGAAAAATCTGGTCACACCGTCGTCTGTGCCGAAGACGGCGTCGAAGGCCTCGCTCGTATCGAAGAAAATATCCCTGACCTTGTTCTGCTCGACATTACGATGCCGCGAATGGACG
Organism: Pyrinomonadaceae bacterium; assembly: GCA_046594975.1. GTDB lineage: Bacteria > Acidobacteriota > Blastocatellia > Pyrinomonadales > Pyrinomonadaceae > OLB17. The sequence continues at coordinate 3,017 of JBKJRA010000230.1, forward strand.
GATACGAGGTTTGCCGCCAGATCCGAGCCAACCCTGTGTCAAAAGATGTGCCTGTCGTGATGATTTCCGGCAAAGACGGCTTTTTCGACAAGGTCCGCGGACGAATGGCCGGAACGACCGGTTATGTTACCAAACCGTTTGGCCCCGAGACGCTGATGAAAGCCCTGGAAACTTATCTCGTTCAGGACAGCGTCCCGGTCGAGTAGATCGCCTGCCGAGCTCTTGCCCCCGCTCGAAAAATGGATCCCCAAAAACTACAATCCTTTCTTGAAAAGGCTGAGGACAGGCTTGCCGGTATTCGCGGCAGCCTGCTCTTGTTTGCCCAGGGTCGCCTGTCCGCAAGCGAACTAAACCATGGCCTTCGCAAACTCGAAGAGCTTAGATCCGAAGCAGATGCACTCGGTCTCGACGATGTTGCACGAATAGCAGGCGAATGTTCAGGCTCGGTCGAATTACTGATCGCTGTAAATGCCGAGAGCCTCGAAACGGTCGTAAACCGCTCGCTCGACGCCCTGTCGCGGCTTGAGGCCGAACTGCTCCAAATGCCGCTCGGATCAGACGCTTTTCTATCGGATGTCAATGATCTGGTCGATGCTTCATTTGAACATTTTCAGAGCCATGAGATCGACGGATCCGACGAATGGGGTAGCGAGGATTTCGAAGTTGACGACGAAACACGTGAGATATTTCGTTCCGAAGCTGAGGAATTACTTGCACAGGTCATAGCGAATTTGAAGATACTCGCCAAGTCGCCCGACGACAGCAACGCACTGTGGGAAATTCGGCGAAACGCCCACACGTTCAAAGGTGCCGCAGGGATCATTGGCTTTCACGAGGCGTCGCAACTAGCTCACCGCATCGAAGACCTGCTCGACAAGATGGTCGAATCCCGCTGCGGAGCCGACGGCCGCTTGATCGATCTGCTGACCACCTCGACGACGCGACTCGACGAGATGACCGCGGGTAAACTGATCAACGAGGACCCT
>JBKJRA010000274.1:0-4905 GCA_046594975.1 Pyrinomonadaceae bacterium
CCATCGACATCGCGGGCTACAAAGCTGGTGAAAATGTCATGATCGCTCTTGATCCGGCGTCAAGCGAATTTTTTAACGGGACGCATTATGTTTTCAAAAAGAGCGACGAACGAGAGCTTAGCTCCGACCAAATGGCAGCGTATTGGGCCGACTGGTGCGGCAAATACCCGATCATCTCCATAGAAGACGGCATGGCTGAAAACGACTGGGACGGCTGGGTCAATCTCAATGGCCGCATTGGCAAAACGGTGCAGACCGTCGGCGACGACCTCTTTGTCACCAACACCAAATTCCTGCAAAAGGGAATCGAGCTTGGAGCGGCAAATTCAATCCTTATCAAGGTCAATCAGATCGGCACTTTGACGGAAACACTCGACGCCATTGAACTTGCACGCACAAACAATATGACCGCCGTCATCTCGCACCGCTCCGGCGAAACCGAAGACAGCTTCATCGCCGACCTCGCCGTCGCGACCAACGCCGGTCAGATCAAAACCGGCAGCTTGTGCCGCAGCGACCGCATCGCGAAATACAATCAACTGCTCAGAATCGAAGAAGACCTCGGCGATTCTGCAAAATTCCCCGGCCGCAAGGCGTTTTATCAATTGAAATAAAATGGAACACGGATTTAACGGATAGAACTGATAAAACGCGGATAAAGATATTAGATTTATCTGTGCTGAGCCGCACAATCCGTTTTATCGATGTTCTATTTACAATAGGCATGAACATCCGCGAGGCTCTCCTTGCAGAGCATTCAAAAGAGCAGACCGCTAAGATCGTCGCCTATATTGATGGTGACTCGCGAAAGTTTGCCGAATTGATGAAGCTGTTTCTCGGCTCTGTCTATCGCGTTTCTCAACGGGCGGCGTGGGCGGTGAGCAACTCTATAGAGGAGCATCCGGATCTGGTCAAACCATACTACGGGAAGCTTTTTGAACAGCTCGAGCGTGACGACTCCCACATTGCCGTCAAACGAAATGTCGTGCGTTTGCTTCAATTTGTTGAGATCCCCAAACGGTATGAGGGACGCGTTTTTGATGTTTGTTACAAGCTTTTAGACGATCCGACCGAGCCGGTTGCGGTTCGGTGTTTTTCAATGACGGTCGCGGCAAATGTGGCGAAAGATTCTCCTGAACTGCTAGATGAACTGCGGCTTGTGGCAAAGAAATATCCGCAGGCGGCAACCGCCGGATTTCGCAGCCGTGCCCGCCGCGTGCTGGGAGTGTAAGAAACGATGAAAAAACGAAACGGGGAATATGAGATCGACACCGACAGGAAAAGATTAGACCTCGCGGCGATCCATCGCTTTCTGTCTAAAGAATCTTATTGGGCACAAAACCGCACGTTGGAGCAAACCCTGACTGCCATCGAAAACTCTCAGTGTTTTGGTCTTTATCACGGCAAGCATCAGATCGGATTTGCCCGCGTCGTTACGGACAGGGCGACATTTGCATATATCGGCGATGTTTATGTCATCGACGAGCATCGAGGCAAAGGCCTCTCCAAATGGCTGATGAAAGTGATCGTCGAGCAGCCTACTCTGCAAGGGCTTCGCCGTTGGGTCTTGGCGACACGCGATGCTCACGGCCTATACGAACAATTCGAATTTGCGGCACTCAGACACCCAGACAGATGGATGGAGCGGACGGCTCCAGATGCGTATTAATAAATTCTTCATTACCGAATTTCTCACGATTTCTATCTTCGTTGCACAGATAATACTATTGACTAAAGACGCAACACGTGATATTATTTTGTGGTCGATTTTGACGGCAACATCATAAAAAGTTGCGAAAAAAATGTTGGGACACTGGGACAGCGGGACACTTTAAGCGGAGAAGAATAAGACTAATAGAGTCAATGGTTTACGGCTTTTATTTTATATATTTTTTGTAAGTGGTCGTCATTCTCTGCCTTACGCTGTCTTACAATCTTGGTGTTGCGGTTAAATTTGAGAGAGGTTTTTATGGGAAGGAAACAGCTAACGATCTCGATGCCTGAAGCGATGCATCGATATATCAATGACCGTGTGAAAGAGTCAGGATACGGCACGGTTAGCGAGTATTTTAGAGAACTTGTGCGCGATGACCGGCAGCGACAGATCAATCGAGCGGATGCCGCAAACCGTTATACGGTTCAGCCATCTCCGGCACCGGCATACCTGCCTCTGGCTTCGGCGGCCCGGCGAAAGTAATTGTTGCACGCGGAGTCGCAGATTTGTTTATAATTGATCAACGAAACTCTTTTGTCTTAATGAACTCTACTAACGCAATAACCAGACGCCCGGTCGCTCTCGTCATACTCGACGGTTGGGGCTACGCGCCGCGTACCGAGGGTAATGCTATCGCTGCCGCACATACGCCGTATTACGACGAGATCTGCCGCAATTACCCGATGACGACGCTGGCTGCGTCGGGTGTAAGCGTCGGGCAGGATGATCAAGAACCGGGTAACGCTGAGGTCGGACATTTGAACATAGGCACCGGGCGGCTCGCCCAAACTGAGGTGTCGCAGATCAAAAATGCCGTCGATTCGGGTGAGTTTATGGAGAATGTAGTTCTAAATCGTGCATTCGTCAAGGCCAAAGAAAATGATGCGGGTGTGCATCTTATCGGCCTGTTGAGTGACGGCGGTGTTCATTCATCGACCGAAAATCTATTTGCTTTGCTGCGTCTCGCCAAAAAGCACGGTCTTACAAAAGTTTATATCCACTGTATATTAGACGGGCTAGATGTCCAGCCGCGAACCGCAGACATCTATGTCGAGGCGCTTGAGATCAAGCTTGCCGACATCGGCATCGGCGAGATCGCTACGCTTTGTGGACGCTTTTTTGCGATGGACAGTGCGGAGCGTTGGGAACGAACGGCGCGTGCGTTTACGATGCTCGTCCACGCGGAGGGCGAGCGGACAAACGATGCTGTCAACGCCGTTCGCAATTCATTTCTACGCGGCATCTCTGACGAGTTTATCTCACCGATTATTCTCGAAAAGTCGCCGGACGTGCCCGTCGCAAAGGTGTGTAACGGCGATTTGGTTGTATTTTTTAACCATCGTGCGGATACGATGCGCCAGCTTGTCCGGGCGTTATGCATTCCGGACGAATCGATGTCGGCCAAACCGGTGCTCGATACGGTGTGTCTGACCGAATACGACCGGGCGTTTAATCTGCCCGCCGCGTTTCGTCAGGAACCGGAAAAAGGAACGCTGTCCGAAGTTTTGTCGTCGCTGCAGATCCCGAGTTTTAAGATCACCGAAAGCTCGCGATTCCCGCATCTGACCCATTTTTTTGATGGCGGTACTGACCTGCAAGCCCATTTCGAAGAGCAAATACTCGTTTCGGGGAACAGGTCAACTGATCTGCCCGAAGGCCAAAGTTTTAAGATCACCGACCGTCTGATCAGGAGCCTTGAGATCGCACCTAATGGCGTTTTCATCGCAAATATTCCGGCTGCCGAGTTGATGGCCGAGACGGGTGATGTCAATAAAACGGTGGCGGCTATCCAATATATAGACACCTGCATCGGCGGCATCTGCGAGGGCGTTCAGCAAGCCGGAGGCGTGGTCATGATAACGTCAACCCACGGCAATTGCGAAGAAATGATCGACCTCGACAGCGGCGAATCTAGCGTCACCGCAACCGCCAACCCCGTCCCGTTCCATTACCTCGATGCGTCGTCCAACGGCATCCGCTTACGCGAAGACGGCTCACTGTCTGATATCGCTCCGACGATATTAAGCGTCCTCGGAATCAAAAAACCCGACGAGATGACGGGATCTGATCTGAGAATGTTGTAAAATGTCGGCTTGGCTCAAGCTCACCCTAATTACAAAAATATCCTCATCATCCACTTCGGCCAGTTGGGCGACGTGGTGCTCGGTCTGCCTGCGTTTAGGGCTATCCGCGAGCGGTTTCCGGATGCTCACATTACAGCACTAGTTGGTAAGGTGCCCGACCAGGTCGTGCGGCTTTCTGGTCTTGCGGACGAAGTCATAATGGTCGATCGTGTGGACTTGCGCGACGGGCCGAAACTTCGTTCGATCGCTAAGATCTTCAAACTCACCCGTACGGTTAGAAGTCGCAATATCGATCTGTTAATCGATCTTCACAGCCTTTCCGAGACAAATGTTCTCGCATTTCTTTCAAAAGCAAAACATCGGCTACTTGCAAACCGCGAAAGTCGTTCGCTCGACCGTCTGTCTAATTTTCGGCCAAAGCCTCCGCTTGAAGATAAGGCAAAGCATCTAAGCGAACGCTACATAGATGTTTTAAGGCCGCTTGGCATCAGTGGCCCGGCCGGTACATTTCTTTTACGTGGTTCCGCAGACGACTCGGCTTTCGTGACTACAAAGTTAGAAGCATCCGATAGTAAAACTGTTGGACTTTTTCCGGGAGCAGGGCATCCCAGCAGATGCTGGCCGCTAGAGAAGTTTGCCGCCCTCGCCGAACGCCTTTTTGCTAAAGATCTACGTCCGGCAGTTTTCTTGGGACCGGAAGAAGCCGGAATGCGTGAGAAAGTCGCCGAGATCTTTCCGCAGGGGACGGTAATTATCGATGGTCTTTCAATACCTCAGTTCATTGCCGCTACGGCGAGACTCGATGCGTTTGTGACCAACGACACAGGGCCGATGCACCTCGCGGCGTGTGCCGGGGCTCCGATAATCCTGCTTTTGGATGAGCAGGCACCGATGACCTACCTGCCGCTCACAAATGAGATCTCAATTATTCGCAGCGGAAACATTGCTGAGATCACGGTCGATGAGACGTATGCGGCGACGCTCCAACAGCTTGGAAATGACAAATCTCACGGTGCATGATAATCTCTTTTTTCGCTGACATTAGGTAGACAGAGTTTATATGGTTGAAGAATTTGCGTTCGACAATGCTGACGAACGCCGCAAAGT
>JBKJRA010000316.1:0-5197 GCA_046594975.1 Pyrinomonadaceae bacterium
TCCCGAATTTAGAGAGCATTTTAAAGGTTGGGAGCGTGCTGACTCGATCGTCGTCAATCCGCACAAATGGCTCTTCACGCCATTTGACCTGTCGGTGCTATATTGCAAAGACCTGAGCGTGCTCAAAGAGGCGTGTTCGCTCGTCGCCGAATATCTAAAAACCAGCGATGAGCACTCGGTCAAAAACGGTATGGATTACGGCATCCAGCTCGGGCGGCGTTTCCGTGCCTTGAAATTTTGGTTCGTCATCCGCTATTTTGGCCGCGAAGGATTGATCGCGAGGCTTCGTGACCATTGCCGTCTAGCACGGCTGTTCGAATCCTGGGTCGAGGCATCGCCCGATTGGGAAATGATGGCTCCGGTTCCGTTCGCACTCGTTTGTTTTCGTGCGTGTCCCAAAGGCGTCGCTGACCTTAATGCTCTGAACGAGCAAATAATGAACGAGATCAACGCCTCAGGCGAGGCATATCTCTCGCATACAAAGCTCAACGGTAAATATACTCTGCGGCTTTCTGTAGGCAGCATCCGCGTCGAGGAGCGGCATCTAACCAAAGTTTGGAATATTCTGAACGACAGGCTTTCCACTTTGGTCTAATTTTATGAAAAATCTCCTGCTCATCGCCGCAGTCATCATAATGTTAACTGTGGCTTCATACAGCCAAACCGTTATGCCTAAACCTAAAGTCTCGGTGGCAAAGAAATCGGCACCGGTTTTCGCCCGTGTGAAATTTGATCCAAAACGCGACCCAAAAACCGATCTCGAAAAGGCTGTCAAAATCGCTGGCAAGACGGGCAAACACATCATCCTCGATGTCGGCGGCGAGTGGTGCAGTTGGTGTGTATATATGGACAAGTTTTTCTTTCTTAATCCAAAACTTACCAAGCTTCGCGATGACAATTATGTCTGGATAAAGGTAAATTACAGCGAAGAAAACGAAAATAAGTTGTTTCTCGCGGCATATCCTGACATTAACGGCTATCCGTATCTCTTAGTGTTGGACAGTACGGGCAAGCCGATACAGTCGCAAGACACATCGCCGCTCGAAGCCGGAAAGGGCTACGACCTCGTAAAATTTACCGCGTTCCTTAAAAAATGGGCGCCCGTAAAATAACGTTCAGTTACTCTTTCCCCTCGGCCCATATCTTATGACCGCGCGTTTCTTTTAAGAATATCGCACCGACAACTGCCGTGATACCGGCAACGATCATCGGATAATAAAGCCCCGCGTAGATGTTGCCGGTCTGAGCAATTATGGAAAGGCCGATCAGCGGCAGCAGGCCGCCGAAAACGCCGTTACCGATGTGATAGGGCAGCGACAGCGCCGTGTAGCGTATTTTTGCCGGAAACGCCTCGACCAGATATGCGGCGATCGGGCCGTAAACCATAGTCACCCACAACACCTGAATGAATACGAGGAGAATCAATATCTGCGCTCGGTAGTTAGATATTAGATCACCAAAGGAAGTATACGGAATCGCCTTTGCAACGGTAGGGGCGGGCCTCGGAGCCTCGTCACCCGAGTCCTGCATCATTGGTGTTAATTTTATTGCGCCTGTTGCGGGATCTTTTTGTGAAGATACCGTAACAATTTTCGAGCCGGCGGCGTCTCGCATAATATTATAAATAGGCAAATACGTGCAGACGGCGAGCACGCAGCCGGCGATGATGATCCATTTGCGGCCGATGCGGTCGCTCAGGGCTCCGAAAAGTATGAAAAACGGCAAGCCCAGCAGCAGAGCAATTGCGACGATATAGTTTGCCGAGGTTGCGTTTACATTTAGTATCGATTGCAGATAAAACAAGGCGTAAAACTGCCCTGTGTACCATACGACGCCCTGTCCGGCGGTCGCGCCAAATAGCGAGATCAGCACGTGCTTGAGATTTTCCCATTTCGTAAATGCCTCGATCAGCGGGTTTACCGAAGTCATACCGGCGCTTTTCATCTGCTCAAATATCGGTGATTCTTTCATCCGCGAGCGAATGTAGAGCGAGACGGCGACGAGGGCGAGCGACACGAGAAACGGTATTCGCCAACCGCCAAACGAACCTGCTTTGCCGCTAAATTCATCGGCAGTCATCGTGTTTTGCACAATGAGAATGATCGCCAGCGAGAGAAAAAATCCGAGCGTCGCCGTGATCTGGATAAACGACGTATAGAAACCGCGTTTGCTGTCCGGTACGTGTTCGGCAACGTAAACCGCCGCTCCGCCGTATTGGCCGCCGAGTGCGAGCCCCTGGAAAACACGTATCAACAGTAAAACTATCGGGGCGACGATGCCGATCTGCGAATATGTCGGCAGCAGCCCGATCAGAGCAGTTGCTCCGCCCATTATCAAAAGCGTTACGAGGAGCGTATATTTTCGGCCGATAAGGTCGCCGATCCGTCCGAAAAACAGGGCACCAAAAGGCCGCACGATAAATCCGACGGCGAAAGTTGCTAGGTACGCGATATAGGCAAACGTCTGATTTTCGGGCGGGTAAAACAGCGGTGCAAGCGTGACGGCGAGGCTGCCGAAAATGTAAAAGTCATACCACTCGATCATCGTCCCGACCGCTGAGGCGGCTATCACCTGCCAGATCTTTGACTTTGGAATTTGATCGTCGTAAACCACACCCTGCATTTCGCCTGCTTCGGTCATCGGTTGTTGTGTCTCCTGTTTGGTTTAGGAGATTTTCACGCAAACCGGCTCAGAACGCAACGCGCGAATTAAGGTGTGTGCTATCTTTGTCACTAATGCAATTTGTAAAGGAATCTGTCATCCGTGCTACGCCGGAGCGTGTGTTTGCCTTTCATGAGCTGCCTGATGCTTTCGAGAGGCTGGTACCGCCTTGGGAAAACGCGACCGTTGTTCAAAAAGCGGACATCAGTAAGGTCGGCTCACAAGCGATCATCGAACAAAAGATTTTTGGCATCATTCCGTCGCGTTGGGTGGCGGAGCACACGGCTTACGATCCGCCGCGAATGTTTGAGGATGTGCAGGTGAGCGGTCCTTTTGCGAGCTGGCGGCACCGCCACATTATCGAGCCGCACGCGGACGGAGCGATCTTACGTGATGAGATCGAATACACACCGCCGATGTGGTTTTTAGGAGCAATCGCGGCTCCGTTTGCCATTGTGCCAAAAATCGAAAAAATGTTCGAATATCGCCACGACGTGACCAAAAAATGGTGCGAGATCGATGAGGCCTAGACAAACATTTCTTTGACCCGCTGCATAGTTTTGCCAAATAGAAACTCGCCAATGCCTGCCTGCATATGCGACATATCGTAACCGACGAGCTCGACATAAGCGCGTCCTGAGCCGCTGCCACCGCCTTTTGTGCCCGAAACTTTACACGCTCCCTCCCAATAGACGATCATCGTCGAACCGCGAGTGTCGAGTTCCTGATCGTCTATCAGCGGCGTAATGCGCACGTCAATGTCGAGGCTCGGCACGCTAACTTCCCAGCCCGACGGATACTCCGCCGCCGTGTGCGGGCTGACCCAGGTCGAGAGCCGTTTGATATCAAATTCATGCGGCTTTAGATAGGTGCAGTTTCCGGCAACATCGACGTATGTGCTGGTGGATTCGCCATTAAAGCTACCCGTTTCGTCCTGAAACTCATACATCATCAGCTCGGTGCCGTCGTCAAACTGTATGCTAAACCAGTCCCAGTTGCCCTGCTCCCAACTGCCAAATTCGCGGTCCATCCACGCCGAGCCGGTAAATTGCTCGATGCCGTCGCTGTCGGTGAGCTGACCATCGACGTTCATCCTCGTATACGAAAAATGCTTTGACGCACCGTCTTTTTTCTTGGTGATACCGTTATCGCCATTGAGCACGACGGGTTTTGCAGGGTCGAGTATCGCATCAAAAACCGTACCGTCCTCAAGCGTCGCGTGCAGCGCGTGTCGGCCCGCAACCTCACGCAAAGACCAGTCGCCCAGGCTCACGTCACACGCGGTTTCGCTCATCGAGACCGGCAGGTCGAGCGGCAGGCCAAAGCTGCGAATATGCTCGTAACGAAATCGATGCCGCGTCACGTCCGATATCGCAAAGTGTGCGAAATACATCGGGTTTGCGAGGATATTCATCGGCACAAAACCGATCTTGTCGCGGTCGGTGCGGCGTTTGAAAAAGACCAGCTCAAAGCCAAATTCGCGTCCCCCGCGGGTTTTGCAATGCCCGGTGTAATACCACCATTCGGTCTGGGCACCGGCCTGGGCAAATAGGTCCGCGGGCAATGTGACGCTGCCGTCTGTTGGCGGTCCGCCGAGCTCGCTGCCGCTGCGTCCCAATAGGGCGGCCGCACCGCTCAGTAACGATCCGGCTAGATCTTCGATGGGTTGGAAAAAATTATCTTGCATAGGTCAATAGTACATTTCGCCGGGCACAGAGTTTTGGTTTCACGGCAAATCAGCTAAAAGACGAGAATTTTTCACGCGAACTGTGCGAAGATTAATACCAATGCTGACACATATAGTTTGCTGGAAATATAAACCCGAAACCATTGAGGCCGCTCGCGAGGACCATCGCAACCGGCTCCGCGCACTCGTCGGCGTGATACCTGAGATAGTCAGTTTCGCCGTCGGCTCTGACATCCTACACCTCGAACGCTCGTTCGACACCGGCCTCACCTCAACATTTGCCGACCGCGACGCCCTAGACCGCTACACCGAACACCCTGAGCACCAAGCCGTCGCCGCTCTGGGTAAACAAATCTCCGAAAAGGTCGTCTCCGTCGATTTCATAAGGGGCGAATAGAAACCCATCCTGCTTTCCGCTTCAGCGCTCCAGCGCTTCATGGAGCGCTGGAGCGCATGGAGCAGGTGGAGCGCCTGAAGTGCCCCTATTCTCGCGTCCCTAGGGACGCATTTCTATTGACAGGGACGGAAATTTATTCCCAGGGCGCACAGTTAGCTAGCTAACTGCTCCAAAAGTGGTCCATTGTGCTCCATTTCTGCTCCATGTGGAGCGCTTTTGGAGCAAGTTGGAGCACTGCGACACAGACCTTTTCTATCTGTTTCGAACTGTCTGCAGACGATGAAAAATCTGAAACTTAGTTAACCGACGACGATGCGAGGACGTGGGATTCGTCTAGTTCGACGATGAAGGCGTCGTCGGAAGAGAGTGGATAGTGGATAGTGGATAGTGGAGAGTTAAGGTCTTGATCCTGAGAATTTGAGGCAAGGGTCTTGCCGGCGACGTTTGTGATG
>JBKJRA010000333.1:0-8637 GCA_046594975.1 Pyrinomonadaceae bacterium
CCGCAGACAGGCAGCGTGACGAGAAAGATGGACGAATTGAAAGCAGCTTGCTGCAGTGTCGGGTATTCGTTTTCGACGGCATCGACGAGTTCGAGCGAGAACAGTCGCATGCCCATCGTCTTGCCAAAAAAGCCGAGGCACGTCGTCATATACGCGAATGAGACGATCGCACACGTCGCGGCAAATATCAGCACGCCCGATGCAGTGGACCAGCTCGAAACTGTGAATGCAAAAGGAGCGAGAATTACCATTGACGCAAAACCGCTGATTATCAGATCAAACAGCCCCGCTCCAAAACGCATCGAAAATGGTGCGAGATCCTCGATCTCGTCATCAAATATTTCGACATAGGCTTCGTCTATCTCATGATGCTCGGCCTTGATCTGAATGCGTCCGATCCCGGCAAATTCGCTTGCCAGTGCACCGGATGTGACTTTTTCTTCGACCAGATCTTCGATCTTGATGACGCGTTCGATAGGTGGGAGCTTGTTGGTGTCGCGCTTTTCGGCAACGGGCACGACGAGCTTTGGCTTTGGCATCGCCTCTACCGTCATTGACATTCTTGCCGGAGCAGCGGCCGTCGCGGTTCTATTATTCGGTGCGACTACGTCGAATGGGAATGACCGGGCCGGAGCGGGCCGTGCCATCATAGGTTTTTTCGGAGCAACTTGCGGTTCCGAAAATGTCTGACGCGACTGATCTATGCGGCGCATCGCGTTAGCAACACGCGGATCGGAAATATTTTGAGCAACCTCAGGTGCAGGCGGCATTACGATCTCGGCTTTCAGCGCGGCTCCGCCATTCGTCGGATACGTGCGGTCGTCGTTTTGAGCGGAAATCACGCTCTGTCCACCCTTACGCTGCTGCACTGCGTTTTGCAATTGCAGCCGCCAGTCAGGCAAGGATGCATTTTTATTTTGAAATTCGACCAGCGTCGGGCTCGTTTTTGAGACAGTCAAATCAGCGGTTTCCGTACGTTTTGCAATGGGCATTGCGACCATCAGCGGCCGCTGCGCGGGCGGTTCGATCACCGGTTTAGGTTGCTCGCGAGCCTCAATTCGAGGCATTGATATAGGCGTGATCTTGGTCTGAAGTTCCTCCCGTACGGAATCATGCATCATGGCTCCGCAGGCCGGACAAATTGACAAGGTTGGTGCTAAACTACGCTCGCATACCGGGCAATTCATAGGCGTTTGGTTAGGACTGTCTTAAAGATTTCGAACTGAACTTCTAGAAAGTAAGCCGATAATATCAGAATCTACTTTAAGTAGTCAACCGTAAAGCGCGCATATGTTTAATCAAAAAGTCCATATAATACGAATGAAAAGTGAGATCGTGTAAAATTATGTTTAAGGCTGTGGAAAAAATTACAGCGGTTGGCGTCCGGCAAAGCCGGCTTCGGGTTCGTGCCACCATTCAATTCGGTCGCCTTCGCCAAGCTGCCAGCAGAGCAGCACGACGCGGTCCCCACGCATACTCGGGAAATCGATCAGCCCGCGTGTGTAGTCTTTTAGCTCGATGCCCAATTGATGGAGTTCTGTTGTCAGCTTGCCGACCTTGTAGAGTGTGTTGACGTAGCCCGTTCCGCCTTCCATACCGCCGCCAAATTCAGACGCTCCGGCTGCCAGACGTGCATCGTCACGCAGTGATTCGATCTCAGCGTATAGCGTTTGGATCGACTCTAGCTTGGGAATGATCTCCGGTAGCAGATCATTGGCTTCGTCTATTGTGAAGAGCTTCATCGTTGGTCTCTAGTTTGCCTTTCACATCTGTGGCGGTCAAGCAATTTAGTGTTGAAAGTGATAAAATCCCTCAAGTTGCAGTTAGCATTTATGCCCGACTTTGCCGAAAAACAACCAGATGCGTTGCACGCTTTCGATCCGCTTTTGCAGACCGAAAACATCGCGTTTCGGCCTGAGGAAATGCAAGCATGTGCGGCCTGTGGACGGATTAATCCGCCGACGCGTCTCAAATGTCTATATTGTGCGGGCGAACTTGAGGTCAAAGAAGAAAATACAGCTTCGATAAAGCCGGTTTTACGAAAACTCGAATCTTGGGAACGTGCATTTAATGTGATCGTTCATAAAACTTCGGGCGAGATCGAGATCGCAAAGATCGCGGCATATCTGTCGACTGAGATCGACGCTATAAAAGTGGTCGTCGAAGCCGGGTTGCCGTTGCCGGTCGCTCGTGTCGAAAGTGCGACTGAGGCCAGTGTGGTCATCACTGGTTTGGGCAAGTTAAATGTTAAATGCTCAATGATCTCAGATGCCGAATTAGACGCGGATAAATTGCCTGTTCGATTGAGCGGTATCGAGTTTGGCGAAAATAGGATCGCTGTTACGGATTTTAACACCCGCCGATCGACGGTTATAGATGATCTTGCGTTGATCGTTCCGGGCATTTTGACGTCGAGCAAGGTCGATTCGCTGGAAAAAAAGCGACGCGGCGGCCAGACAAAACTGCTCGACGAAACTGCAACGGCATCGGACGAATCGATCCTCGATATTTACGACCGTAGAGACGGCATTGGGTTTCGTGTGCATCTCGCAGGATTCGATTTTTCGTGTTTGGGCGACGACAAAGGAATTATCGCAGCCGAAAATATGCGGCGGCTTGTGGTCAAGTTAAAAGAGTATGCACCGCAAGCAAAACTTGTGGCTGATTACGTCACGGTTCGTCATGCTCTCGGCAGTGTTTGGGAGGTCGAGGCTCGCAAAGATCCACAAGGTTTGCAACGTGCCGGATTTGGCAAAGTAGAATTTGGCAGCGTCGCATCGACCAGTAATTTAAGGCAGTTTACAAAATATTCGAGACTACAATGGCAGCTTTTATAAAGAAAAAGGGGCAAGGTGGAAGGGACAAGGGACAAGGGACAAGGGACGAAGGAAGAGGAAAACTCTATTCGAGGGGTGTTCAAAAACCCTCATCCCTCAGCCCTCACAACTCATCCCTTATTTACGGCCTCTTGCCGGTGCTGGAAGCCCTTCGCGCGGATAACCGACGCATCGACAAGGTGATGGTTGCCGATGGTGCAAAAGAACATCGCATCTCGGAGATAATCGATCTGTGCCGTTCGCGGTCGATACCGTGGAGCCGTATATCGCGAGACAGTTTCATAAAGCACCTTGACCCAAGCGCAAATCATCAGGGCGTGCTCGCGTTTTCAGCGTCGGCTGATTATGTTGACACGGACCAGATATTTGAAAAGGGCTGCGACACGCCGCTTTTTGTCGTGCTTGACGGTGTCGAAGATCCGCGAAATTTGGGGGCGATCTTGCGAACAGCGGAATGCTCCGGCGTCGATGGCGTCATCATTCCCGAACGCCGTGCTGTCGGCCTGACCGACACGGTCGCGAAATCGTCGGCAGGTGCGATCGAATATGTTCGCGTTGCGAAAACTACTAATATCAATCGTTTTATCGAGGAATTAAAAGAACGCGATGTGTGGGTCGTCGGGGCCGGCGGCGATGCTGATATGAATTATACGGATTGGGACTGGACGCGGCCCACGGCTCTGGTGCTAGGCGGCGAGGGCGGCGGGCTTCATAGACTGGTCGCGGAAAACTGTGACGTGTTGGTAAAAATACCGATGTATGGAAAAATAGATTCACTGAACGTATCGGTCGCCGCCGGCGTAATACTTTTCGAAGCCAAAAGGCAGAGAGCAGCAAGTAGCAAGCAGTAAGCAGTAAGCAGCGATCGAAACGTTTCACTATTAAATAGTTCGCTATTCACTAAATATATGTTTTGTCCAAAATGTGGTGGCCAAAATCCCGAAACAGGAAAGTTTTGCCGAACTTGTGGCACAGATCTTGGCAATGTGACGCAAGCTCTAACCGGTGTCTTGCCTCAACCGCGTCAGATACTTGACCACAAGGGGAAACCCGTTAGCTGGGATCGCGCTATTCCAAAGCTTTTTACCGGACTCGCTTTTCTGGCTGTGACGCTCGTTTTGTTCGCCACGGGAAGGGGAAATGGATGGTGGTTTTGGATGTTGATCCCGGCGTTTACAAGTCTCGGTGCCGGAGTTGCTCAATTGGTGCAGCTTCGCAAAGCCGAAAAAGGCGGGATGATGTATTCGTCACAGCCCGAATTTCCTCCGCAGCAGCAAAACGCTGCTCTGCCGCCGCCGCAGACCACCTGGACACCGCCCGAATCACGCTACAAGACCGGCGATCTCGTCCCGCCCAGCGTGACCGACAGCACGACACGCCATCTCGAGATTGACAGCGAAAGCCAAACAAAGCCGCTGTCTAAAAACTAATAACTGATTACTGAAAGCTAAAAAGGGCCGGGAGCGGAGAGCTTTCGGCCTTTTGAGTGTTCATGTTCACGCGTGAACACGTGAACGCCGTGAACGCCGTGAACGCCGTGAACACGCTATCGATCCGTTCGTAAGTGGTCGGTTGTAAGTTCACTTCTTACGCAGACTCATTTTGTGGCCGGATATTCTTTCTAGCATTTTTAGATATTTTCGCGGAAATAGGCGTGAGATGGTGCTGATTGCCTTGGCGTCTTTGCCGATCAGTATGCGGACCTCGCCGGACTTAATGCCGCGGACGATGACGTCGGCGGCGGTTTCGGGTGTGGTTTTGGCGACCTTGTCAAAGAATTTGGTGCCCTGCTGTTTCCATTCGACGGGTGTACCTTCACCGACCCGCGAATTGCGGGCAATGTTGGTCAAAATGCCGCCGGGATGGACGCACGACACGGCAACATTTGTCCCCTCCAATTCGTGCCGGAGGCTTTCGGTAAAGCCGCGAACGGCAAATTTAGACGCACAATACGCCGTCTGCTCCTCAGGTGCGATCAGGCCGAATACGCTTGAGACATTGATGATGTGGGCAGAATCTTGCTGTTTCAAGGTCGGCATAAAGACTTTGCAGCCATAGACGACGCCCCAGAAATTGATGCCCATCAACCATTCGAAATCCGCAAGCGAATTTTGTTCAAACGTGCCGATAACGCCGACGCCCGCGTTATTTATAAGATGTGTGACGCGACCGTGCTTTGCGACCGCCTCATCCGCAAGCTGCTGAACCTGTTTCAGATCGGAAACATCGGTGATATGGACGGACACAGGCACGCCCATCTTTTCAACCATCGCGGCAGTTTCGTTTAGACCATCGCTGTTTACGTCAGAGATCGCGATGCCGGCAATTTTCTCCTCAGCAAGACGCACTGCCAAGGCACGTCCGATGCCGGAGGCGGCTCCTGTAATGACTGCGACACTGTTTTTACTCAAAGTCATAATACTGGTGAACGGTGAACAGGTTAAGAATATTCCTCTCACTTGTCCCTTGTCCCTTGTCACAATCCCTTGTCACTTCTTCACTAAGATCCGCGCGTTGCCGGAATTGGCGTTAACGTCATAAACGCGGATCGTGACGGCGTATTCACCGGCATTTTTTACCGGAATATCGATCGTATAACGCTCACGCGGGCTATCCGAGATACCGTCATCAGCATAAACCGGCTGCCATTCGCCTCCGTTGACGCTGTATTCGGCACGGGTCAGATAGCTGGCGGCGTCGCTCGCGTCAAATACGACACGCGCCTTTTCACCCGTCAACTGCGGCGTGCCAAATGCCGTCACGACAGGAGCCGTATTGTCGATGTTGATCGGCCCAGATGTGCGTTCGCCGGAGAGAGCGGTCATCACCGGATTGGACAGGGAATCTCGTGCGACGATCTTGAAAATGTAACGCCCATCGGCAAGCGTTTGGCCATCGATGGCTATAAAATTATCGGTCATATCGCCGCGTAATAGTTTGAAGCTCGTGTCGCCGATCTCTTTGTAATAAACGTCATAGACGATCTTGTCGCCATTGCGGTCCTCGGCGATCCATTGCAGCGAGGTTGCTCCGCGCTGATAGACGCGACGCGGCGGAACAGCAACAATCGGGATGCCGAATGTTAGAGGATCCATTCCGGAAAGCTCTATATTCGGGTCAATCTGCTGTGGCGGATTTGCCGCGAGGCCGACGTTTGTCGGCAAAGCCTGTATCGACAATACCTCCGGTGCAATGTTGCGGGGGATGAATGAAACATTGACCTCGTTGAGTGATACACATCCGTTAGTACTCAAACAACTGCCGAACGACGTTCCTTTTGCAAGAGTTTTCCCGTCCAAAACCGCTCGCCATTGCAGATATTTTGCTTTTGGGCTCGGAATTTGAGCACCTTTTTGATCTGTCATCGCAGTGCTCCATCCGCTCCAGGTTTCGTCGGCTTTTTCGGTATTTCCCGTGCGTGTCTGGATCGTCACATTACCGTTCGAACGCCACCAAATGCGTCCCCACGTCGCGTTCGCTTTGGCATCGAGTATCGCCGAATCATATGTTCCCTCGGCGACCGTTTCGGCACTAAAACGATAGAGCGAACCTTGGTTGCTCGATGTCGCGATCATTCCGCCGGGCGTCGATATAAGCGTCGAGACTTGATTGGCATCGGTCTGCAAAACGAGAGTTTCGCGGCCGTCATTTGCTATGTTAAAAATACGGCCTTTGTCAGATGTGCCGAGCAGCACACCATTTCCAGTTTGATTTGCAGCCATCGAAAATCCGGTCACAGCCGCCGAAGCCCATATAATATCCGTGCCGCCGTCAGGCGAGATGTGATAGACGGCAGATTTTGCGGTCGTCAAATCGTAGTGGCTCTTTGCCGGAGTTTCGGGCACCAGAGGATTTGGCTTATCTGCGGTGACGGTCTTGCTTTCAGCTGCAGCAGGCGTTGCGGCAGCGTCAGCAGGCTTTGGAGCGGATGCCGATTCGCCCAACGCGAGCACATATATTGACCCATCGTTTCCGACGACTATGTCGTGAATTTCACGCAGCGGTGAATCGAGCAAACCGAATGGCTTACCGTCAGGCCCGAATTTCATCACCAGCCCATTAGAATCTGTCCCGCCGTAGAGGTTTCCCTGTTTATCGGTCGTAAGCGAGATGATGTGTGATTCGCTCGTGTCAAAAAGTAAGGATGATTCGGGGGTCGCGTTCGCTGTTTTTACTTTGTAGATCTTGCCGCCGTCACCTGTTCCTACAGCCAGCGTACCGTCACTCAAAACCGCCAGCGACCAGATATATTTTTCTTTTGGCTCGAAATAAACGTCTGCTTTTCCGCTCGCGTCGATCTTATAGACCTTGCCGTCCGGTTGAGTCGCGGCAAATATCTCGCCCGATCTGCCGACCGCAATTGCGGAGACGTTAATCTCGTTGAGATCAGCAAATAATGTTCCCTGACCGGCAGCATTAACCTTAAATATCTTGCCGTCGCCGCCTGTGCCGAGATAGACATTGCCCGCTGTATCCGCTGCACTCGACCAGATGTACGCCTGTCCGGTCTTGAAAACCTCGGTCAGTTTTGGTGCAAGACTGATTGCACCTTCGGAGTCGATCGACACCCCGCGGGCGTCGCCTTTGAGCACGTCGGCACGCGAATTCACCGACCAGACCGAAGGCTCGGTCGCATATGAATTAAGGAAAAATACAGTTGTAAAAAAGAATGCGAAAAGAAATTTCTTCATTGGTTTTGAGCAAAAAGCGGCTACTTAGGAACGAGCACTATCATAGCAAATTCCGTGCGAAAATAGCCCTGT
Source organism: Pyrinomonadaceae bacterium (assembly GCA_046594975.1). Classification (GTDB taxonomy): domain Bacteria; phylum Acidobacteriota; class Blastocatellia; order Pyrinomonadales; family Pyrinomonadaceae; genus OLB17. The sequence continues at coordinate 7,601 of JBKJRA010000333.1, forward strand.
AAAACGGACAAAACTGTTTCGCTAGTCTGCAGATCGCGAGGGCGTTTTTCTCTTAGGTTTCGGTTTGGACCCTGCCCCGCTTGCGCGAGCATCGAGAAACTGCATTGCGTCCTGCATCTCATCGGCATCGCCTGTGATCAGACGTGCACTCCGTTCGCGGGTCAGATATGCCCAAAACCAGCTGAACATAACCGCCAGACGATTGCGAAAACCGATCAGAAAAAAGACGTGCAAAAACAGCCACATCATCCACGCAATAAAGCCCTTGAATTTGAATCCGGCGGCTTCGGCAATGGCTTTTGTGCGCCCAATGGTAGCCATCGAACCTTTGTCAACGTAGCTGAAATTCTGACGATCTTCGTCGTTTAGGTCGCGGAGAATATTCTTCGCGGTCGCACCGCCCATCTGCATCGCGGCGGGACTGACGCCGGGAACAGGCTCGCCGCTCTCCTGCAAAAGCATCGCCATATCGCCGATGACAAAGATATTTTTACAGCCTTTGAGCGACAGATCAGGCTCGACAAAAACGCGGCCCGCTTTGTCCGTCCCCACGCCGAGGGCTTTGCCAAGCGACGATGCTGCAACGCCCGTCGCCCAAAGAACAACATCGCAATTTATCCATTGGTCTCCAACCTTGACGCGACCATCGTCGATGTCCGTAACAAAACTGTTGAGACGGACATCAACGCCGAGCGATTCAAGCTGGGATCTTGCGCTTTGGGACAGATCCGGTGCAAATGTGCCGAGCACACGGTCGGAACCCTCGAAAAGTAGAACTTTTGCTTTTCGCGTGTCTATCGCCTTAAAATCTTGGGCGAGTGCCTGGCGAGCAATATCGGCGATCGCACCCGCAAGCTCAACGCCTGTAGGGCCGCCGCCAACCACGACGAAATTTAACTCACGCTGATTTCCTGTCAAATAGGCTTCGCGTTCAGCATATTCGAACGCGAGCAGCACACGGCGGCGGATCTCGACCGCGTCTTCGAGCGTTTTTAGTCCCGGTGCCTGCTTTTCCCAATCGTCATGCCCAAAATATG
>JBKJRA010000143.1:0-2890 GCA_046594975.1 Pyrinomonadaceae bacterium
GGACGGTCATGTTTTTGTCACCGACACCGAACGAACAAAGCTCGTAAAAGCGCTGGGGCGGCTAAAACCAAAAGTCATCTTGACGCACCAACTTGGTGGCCCGCATCCTGACCACGATCACATTGCTCAATTAGTACGCGAATCTGCGCGGCTGGCGAGCATGAAAAACTACGACCCCGAAACGGGCGGTGACAAGATACCTATGCCAAATGTCGCCCACAATATATTTTCACGCCGCGTCGAACCGTCATTCATCGTTGATATTTCCGAGTTTCTCGATCAAAAGATGGGCGCGATCAAGGCTCACGCTTCGCAGTTCTATAACCCTGACTCCAGCGAACCCCAAACCCGTCTGACCGACAAAGGCTTTCTCGCCGAGCTAGAAAACCGCTCGCGGTATTTCGGCTCGCTTATCGGCGTTGCCGCAGGTGAACCATTCTACGTTCGCGAATCTTTGAATATCCATGACCCCATCGATCTCCTTACAAGGCCGATGAACCTTTACTCGTAACCAATGCAAGCGCTCGCACCCGAAGAAATTGATCTCAACAAAAAAAGGCGCGTCCTCGAGCGTCTTAAGGATAGGCTTGCCACCAGCGAAGAGGATATGGCCGATCTTCGTGCAGTGCAGGATCAGTTTGAGGCGAAATATACGATGGGTGTCGCCCGGCTTTATGCCGAGTTTGACGAGATCGAAGCAGAAATTGCTGAAGAGGAAGTCAAGCTAGTCCCTGACGACGAAGAGATAAAGAAAAAGGCCGAGGAGATGCGACGCCGTGCCGAGGAATCTGCCGCCCGTGCTGCCGCAGATGCTGAGGCGGCAAATTTCCGATTTGATCCGACGCCAGAGGCACGCAAAGCCTACCATAGCCTCGCCCGTGAAATTCACCCCGACCTCGCATTAGATGCCGGTGAAAAAGAAAAACGCCACGGCCTGATGGCCGAGTTGAATGCAGCCTACTCATCAGGCGATCAGATTAAGCTCAATAAACTCGTCGAGGATTATCGCAACAGCCCCGACCTAATCACGGGCGACACCATCGGCGACGAGATCGTCCGGGCGATTCGCCAGATCTCGCAGGTAATAATACGTCTAAAAGAACTTAGCGAAGAGCAGATTATCGCTAAAGCATCAGAACTTTATACTTTACGAAAAAAGGTCGAGGCCGAGATGGCCGAGGGCCGCGATCTGCTTGCACAGATGTCTGCCCGAACTCGTGTCCATATTAAAAAATCGGAACGTCGGCTGACCAATCTCCGAAATGTGAATCGTGCTGCTGAGGAATATGTAAAGGAAAAATACGGAATGGATATCGAGGAGTTTCGTTAACTATGATGCCAACTCGCCTTTCTTAAATGGCATTCCCTGCAGCAAAACCCGACGACCAGGCCCATTGAAAGTTATATCCACCGAGCCAGCCGGTGACATCAGTGACCTCGCCAATAAAATAAAGACCGCGTAATTTTTTCGATTCCATCGTTTTCGAAGAAAGCTCATCGGTTGAAACACCGCCAAGCGTGACCTCGGCACGGTCATAGCCTTCGGTACCGGAAAACTGAACCTGCCAGGCATTTACCATCTCTCCGATGTTTTCGATCTCACGATTGGAAAGCTGATTGAGCGGCTTATTATTTGCGACAAATGATTCAGCAAAACTCTGCGGCAGCAACTCTCCCAGAAAATTAACCAGGGTCTGGCGGCTCTCACGTTTTGCCAGCAGGAGTTCGGTCACAGGATTTTCGGGCATCAAATTTATTGTGATCGGCTCTGTACGCTGCCAGTAATTTGAGATCTGCAGTATGGCTGGTCCGGACAATCCGCGATGTGTAAACAAGATATTTTCCCGAAAACTCTGCTTTCCCGTAGAAACTATCGAATCGACGGATACGCCCGCATTTTTTTTGTAATTATCTCCGTCTATAACTAACGCAACCAGAGAAGGCCGCGTCTCAACGATCTTTAGCCCAAATTGCCTCGCGATACGATAGCCGAGATCGCTCGCTCCGATCTTCGCAAAAGACTGTCCGCCACAAGCAATGACAAGTTTTTCCGATACTAGAACGTCGTGGCTTGTCTCGACCTCAAATGCATCTGCGTAACGAACTTCCGATACCGTACAATTGGTCTTGATCTGTACGCGGGCCTTTCGGCATTCAGCCAGGAGCATTTCGACGATCTGTCGAGAGGTGTCGCGGCAAAAAAGCTGTCCGAGCTTTTTCTCGTAAAATGCGATCTTGTGCTTTTTGATGAGTTCGACAAAATCCCGCGGCGTGTAGCCCGCAAGTGCCGATTTACAAAAATGCGGGTTTTGAGAGATGAAATTCTCAGCTCGTGTGTCCGTGTTTGTAAAATTACAACGCCCGCCGCCTGAGATGATGATCTTGCGGCCGACCTCAGCGTTATGTTCGAGCACAGCGACTTTTTTACCACGCTTTCCAGCTTCGATAGCGCAAAAAAGCCCCGCCGCACCTCCGCCGATAATTATTGCGTCGTATTTCACCTAGGCAAGATACCGCTCTCGCACCACATCTAAGTGATGCTGGACGTGTCCGGCCATGATATAGGTCAAAGCACGGACCGATATTGGGCTGTTGCTGGCATTCCCCATTCGGAGCGACGCAGCTTCGTCCAGATTATTTAGCATCAACAAATTTGCTCTTCTCTGCAAGCCGAACTCATCTATCAGATCAGCAAACGATCGGTTATTCGCATTTGAGTTTTCGATATAACCATCTTGTTCAAACCCCTCGATCGGAGTCTCGTCGCCGCGTGAGATCCGCAAGACGCGATAAGAAAATATCCGCTCGCCATCGATCAGATGGCTGAGGGCTTCTTTGAGAGTCCATTTGCCGGGAGCGTATGCAAAAGAGCCTTTTTCCTCAGGTACCG
>JBKJRA010000173.1:0-3796 GCA_046594975.1 Pyrinomonadaceae bacterium
GTTGACGGCACCATGAAAACTCCGGAAATGGCAGTCTCCGCCATCGACGGCAATATCTGCCGCTGCACGGGATACAAATCGATCGAACGCGCGGCGTGCAGCATCAGTGAACAGTTAACAGTTAACCGTGAACAGTTCGTGCCGGAATACTTTGGCAACATTGCGGATAGATTGAAGCAGCTGGGTTCGATAAATGCGCGTTCCGCGTTACACGTTCCGCACTCATACGTCGGCGGCGGCACTGACCTTTACGTCCAAAAACACGACGCGATGGCCGAAGCGGAATCATCACACCTCTTATTCGACGACGAACTTCGCAGCATTCGTGACCTCGGCGACACCATCGAGATCGGAGCTTCGGTCACGGTCACCGACCTGCTTGAGGCACCCGTGATCAATGCGATCTTTCCCGATCTCTACAAACATCTTAAACTCGTTTCATCGACGCCGATCCGCAACATTGCGACACTCGCCGGCAATTTCATCAACGCCTCGCCCATCGGCGACATGACCGTCTGGTTCCTCGCATTGGACGCGGAGATCATCCTGTCAGTACCACCTGCGGTAGCGGGTGGTTCAACTCGAGAATTGAAATTGTGTGATTTATATCTTGGCTACAAACAGCTAGCGAAATCGGAAGCCGAATACATCACCGCGATCCGTTTCCGCAAGCCGTCAGGTGATTTCCGTTTCAATTTCGAAAAAGTCTGCAAACGCACCTATCTCGACATCGCGACCGTCAATACAGCGATCTCGCTGACCGTCCGTTCGGCTCCCGTTGAAAACTGGCTGCCGCCTGCTTTGTCTGGATCGACCAATGAATCTCTGTCTGCTGAATACACGATCACCGAGGCTCACGTATCTGCCGGAGGCGTTTCGCCGATACCGCTTTATCTAGCAGAAACATCGGCTTTCCTTCGCGGCAGGCAGATCAACGCCGAGACAATTGCCGCCGCAAACGAAATCATGCAGTCCGAGATCTCGCCTATCTCCGACGTTCGCGGAACTGAAAGCTATAAACGACTGCTACTAAAACAGCTTTTTACAGCACATTTTTACGAATTATTTGGAGTCGATACGATATAATAAGTATATGAAAACCGTGGTAATAGAGGGCGAAAACGGCGATTTTACAATGATGCGCCACGGCAAGAACATCAAGGACATGGATCGCTCATTTGATGTTGAATTCTGGCAACGACAGGGTGACGCGGCGATTTTCAACGCGGCATGGGAACTGGTCGAATTTTATCTTCGAGAGAAAAAAATCAATGAGTCCAGACTTCAAAGAGATATTGGCCACTTTCAACCAGCACGAGGTTAGGTATCTTATCGTCGGAGCCTACGCCGTGATGAAATATTCTGAACCTCGATATACGAAAGACCTGGATATTTGGGTTGAGCCGTCGAAAGATAACTCGAAAAAGGTTTTTGCAGCTCTCCATTCTTTTGGCGCACCGATAAGTGGTCTCACTGAGACCGATTTCGCTTCTGACGGTTTTTTTCAAATGGGTCGCCCACCCATCCGAATTGATATTTTGATGGCGATTGACGGAGTTGAATTTTCAGACGCTTGGCCAAACCGTCAGGAAGGCGACTTCGATGGCGTATTGGCGTATTTCATTGGCATCGAAGATTTGGTGGTCAACAAAACTGTTTCGGCACGGCCACAGGACCTTATCGACATCAACTCAATACGCACTCCCAGACTGAAACTTTGAAGAACATCGACTCACATTCACACGTTCGCGGCGAGTCCATTTATCTGGATGACATTCCGGTCGTCCAGGGGACGCTTTTTGCATGCGTTTATGATTCACCCGTCGCTCACGGAAAGCTGAAAAGCATCGACACGAGCGAGGCTGAAAAGTCAGAGGGCGTTTTCCGTGTCATCACAGCCAACGACATCATCGGAGAGAATCAGATCGGCGGTATTGTGCCCGATGAGCCTTTACTTGCAGAGGACGAAGTTCATTTTCAGGGAATGCCGATCGCGATCGTGCTCGCAGCGAGCGAAGAGCTTGCTCGCAAAGCCGCAAAAAAGATTACCGTCGATATCGAAGAATTAAAACCTGTCACGGACGCACGTGCTGCAGCTGCAAATGGCGATCTTATCGTGCCGCCAAAGAAATTTGTGATGGGCGATACTGCCGCTGCTTTTGCGAATTGCGAACACATATTCCAAGGTAAAACTGAGCAGAACGGACAGGAACATCTGTACATCGAAACGCAGGGAGCCTATGCCGTGCCGATGGAAGGCGGCGGAATAAAGGTTTATTCCTCGACACAAGGACCGACGGCGGTTCAGCGTGCGGTTTGTCGTGTGACCGGTTTGCAGATGCACGAGGTCGAAGTCGATGTGCAACGGCTCGGCGGCGGATTTGGCGGCAAAGAGGATCAGGCGAATGCGTGGGCCGGAATCGTAGCCGTTGCGACCCAATTAACCAAAAGGCCTGTAAAATATGCCCTTCACCGCATGGAAGATATGCGAATGACCGGCAAGCGGCATCCGTATTCGTCCGATTACAAGATCGGCCTCGACGGTGATCTCAAGATCATCGCCTACGAAGCCAGCTATTATCAGAATGCCGGAGCAAGCTGCGACCTCTCGCCGCCGGTGCTCGAACGCACTTTGTTTCACTGCACGAATTCATATTTCGTGCCAAACGTCACTGCAACCGCCTATTGCTGCCGCACAAATCTACCGCCAAATACGGCTTTTCGTGGATTCGGCGGCCCGCAGGGAATGTTCGTGATCGAATCTGCCATCGCTCACGCCGCTGAAAAGCTGGGAGTCTCCGCGATTGAGATTCAACGTAAAAATTTGCTGATTGACGGCGACGAATTCCCATATGGCCAACTTGCTGAGAGCGATGCTGTCACGTCTTGGACACAGGCAGATACGAAATACGATTTTGCAAATCTGCAAAAAGAAGCCGATGAATTCAATTCTTCATCAAAATATCTCAAAAAAGGCGTCGCTTTGATGCCTGTCTGTTTCGGTATCTCATTTACCAAAACGCCGATGAATCAGGCCCGTTCGCTCGTCCACGTTTATACCGACGGCAGCGTCGCTGTTTCGACCGGAGCGGTCGAAATGGGTCAAGGTGTCAATACTAAAATGGCGCAGGTCGCGGCCAAGGTATTCGGCTTGCCCATAGAACAGATCAAGGTGCACACGACCAACACTTTACGCATCGCCAACACCAGCCCGACCGCCGCCTCCGCAGCCGCCGATCTCAACGGTAAGGCGACACAGATCGGTTGTGAAACGATCCGCGAGCGGCTATTTGAGGTTGCAAATGAAATGGTAGCGGATGGCGCGTTCAGAGTGACGGGTTCAGCCGTTTCTTCGCCAACAGATATCACGTCTGAAGGCGTAACTCTGTACGGTGGCTTTATCTACCACAATGGCGAGAAAACCAGTCTTGACTGGAAAACGCTCGTCATGGAGGCTCATCTCCAACGTGTAAATCTCAGTGAACATTCGCATTATGCGACTGCGGGCATCGGCTTTGACTGGACGACGGCGAAGGGGCATCCGTTTGCCTATCATGTTTATGGCACAGCTATCGTCGGCGTGACGGTCGATTGTCTGCGAGGGCGTTATGAGGTTGATTATGTGAATTGCTGTCACGATTTTGGCACGTCGATGAACACCGCCGTCGATAACGGACAGATCGAGGGCGGCATCGTCCAAGGCCTCGGCTGGGTCACGATGGAAGAGGTTGTTTACGATGAAACCGGCAAACTACGCTCAAACGCCCTTTCAACCTACAAAGTGCCGGACATCTAT
>JBKJRA010000047.1:0-3012 GCA_046594975.1 Pyrinomonadaceae bacterium
TATCTCGCCTTTTACCCATTCGAGTTCGTTGATCTGCATCAACGGTTTTCCGTCCTCACGCATCACAGGGATGGTTTTAACGACACCGAATTTCTCCGGATCGATAACCTTAATGACGTGAGTACTTTGCGTTATGAAAAGATTGGTTCCATCAGTTGTCATACCCCAGCCGTCACCCTGATAGCGAAACTCCTTGAGCAGCTTAAAATCTTTAGCGTCAAACACGCGTCCGAGTCCGCCTTTCCACGTAAGCATGTAGATCTTATCGCCGATCATGGAGATGCCTTCGCCAAAATCCTCTTTCGGCAGATCCCACTTTTGCACGACTTTGCCCGTCTCGATCTCCACTTTCCTCAGCGACGATGCCTCACCGGTACTCTCATACAAAAAACCATCACGAAAGAACAATCCTTCAGTAAATGCTTTGGGGTCGTGCGGATATGCTTTGACCACCTCGTAACCGTAAACAGGCAGGGCCGCCGTTTGCGGCTTTGTATTGGCGTTGGCGTAGGCATTCGGCTTTGGCGTGTTTGCACCACCGCCGCACGCAAGGGAAATTGAGATGAATATAAATAGCAGCATTAAACGCATAAATTATTTTTTCAACGCATTATCTATCGCGTTTTTGAAACTCGCGACCGAGATAGTGCGGACAAATTGTCCGTTGACAAAGATGGTCGGTGTCCCGCTGATACCGTAAGTTTTGCCGTCAGCCATATCTTTGCGAACCTCGGCTGCTGTCTTAACGGAACTAAAGTCTAACGCAAATTTCTCAGCATTCAAACCGAGATCCACGGCGTATTTCTTGAGCGAAGCGTCGTCAAGTGTCTTTTGATTTTTATAGAGAATCTCCGTGTATTCGAAAAATTTACCCTGTGCATTGGCCGCATTTGCTGCGAGGGCCGCACGGAAAGCATTTTCGTGTAGCGATTCGAGCGGGTAATCGCGGACGACGAATCTGATCTTATCGCCATACGCAGCCATCGCTTCTTTTAAGATCGGATGCGTCGCCGAGCAAGCCGAACACTGAAAATCGCTAAACATAACGATAGTTACCGGTGCGGTCGCGGGCCCGTGTGCCGGATCGTCATCGACTGAGACAGCCTGAACGGGAGCCGCAGGTGTTTTGAGTAAAATCTTGACGTTATATTTTGTAAATAATTTTGATCGAAAAGCCATTTGGAGACCGTCACGTTCGGCATCGGTGAAATCTTTCATCTTGCCCGTGATCTCTTGGGCGATCAGGTCTCCCGCGTCGATCTTTAGAGTTTTAGCTTCATCGAGGACCAAAGCGTCATAGACAGTATCGCTTGCGTCAGCAATAAGATCGTCGATAAAATCTGCCTCGATGTCATAGAGCATCAATCGTGTAATATCATCGAATTCTTTTACGGTGAACGAACTACCAGGCATGGTGTAAAGCTGATCTGCCGGTTTGAGCCCCGCCGCATTGACGTCCTTGCCGTACACGACTTTGTATTTAAGAGCGAGCGTATCGACAAATGCTTTGATGGTGGCTTCTTCGGGTTCGCGGCGAAGAAAAGCTATGAGCTGCGGTTTGACCTCTTCGAGCGTCTTACCGCCGAGTTGAGTGACATTGGCATCGTAAATAGCCTTGATCTCCGCTGGCGTCGGATCCTTGACTTTTTTCATCTCAGCCGCGACGAGTGCTGTCACTGCAATATTTCGGGCTTTTGCTTCGGTTTCGATCAGCGTCTCGCCAAGCGTTTGCGACAGAACCTGCTTTCGCGTAGCGGCAATCATTGCCGGGTATTTTGCCCGAGCCTCTTGAGCTGTGGGCGACAGATCCGTCGCTTTCCAAGTGTGGCCGGTCGCAGTCGCGACGATGTCGTCAGGCTTTTGAGCAAACGATGTAAGTGCAAGAAATAAGAAAAATATTATGGTGATCGGCTTCATTTAATTTAGTTAACAAACGGTGTGATTTTATCAAATTTTCCACAACTCTGACGCTGTGAGGGCAACATAGGTTGTTTTTCATAGTCTGATATTATCTAACCATGAAGCTGCCGCCGGAGTTTTATTCAAGGAAACACACGCTGCTCATTGCCAAAGAGCTACTTGGCAAACTGATCGTCGTACCTGACGAAGCCGGCAACCGCGTTTCGGCAATGATCGTCGAGACCGAGGCCTATCTGGGCCCGGACGACCGTGCCGCACACAGCTTTGGTGGTCGCAGGACGCCGCGAAACGAGGTTATGTACGGCATGGCGGGACATGTGTATGTGTTTTTTGTTTACGGGATGTATTACCAGTTTAATGTGGTCTGCGGTCCTGTGGACACGCCCCACGCGATCCTTATACGTGGTGTCGAACCGGTCGAAGGCATCGGAAAAATGCGGGAGCGACGCGGCGATATGAAAGATCGAAACCTGACCTCCGGCCCCGGAAAACTCTGCATAGCGATGGCTATCGATAAAAGCCTAAATGGCGAAGACCTGCTCGGTGCACGAGTCTGGCTCGAAGATCATCAGACATTCAAAAAGTCCCAGATCGCCGCCGGGAAACGAGTCGGCATCGACTATGCGGGCGAAGACGCCGAAAAGCCATGGCGGTTTTGGTTGAAAGACAATGATTATGTCAGTAGGAAATAGCTAGCTGCGCTTATTGAGCCACCAGTAAAACGGAATACCGAAGCCGATACCGCCTATCAGCGACAGGACGATGAACCAGGGCCACTTAACTTTCCCCGGCGGGTATTTGGCGAAGTAATATGCCATTAAAAACATCACGGCAAATGCTTCGATGATAAAGCCCAAAGCGAGCCGATTGCCAGTGATATCGCTCAGGCTATGAAAGTCTGTCATCATCCAATAGACGAATATGCCGTTTGGGACCAACAAACCAAAGAGTGCAACGATTAGAAGTGCCATGCTACAAGTTCTCCAAATGTTGAAGGGACTTTCATTGTCTTTTTAAGACATTCATCCGCATACCATATTTCGGCCGCAGCGTTATCAATGGTTTGAGACCGATCTGCTGATCTGTGGCGAG
>JBKJRA010000133.1:0-7506 GCA_046594975.1 Pyrinomonadaceae bacterium
GTTTTTGAAAATACTCGACTATCTTTGCCCAACTCGCGAGCTTACGGTCGTCACCAGGCGTAAAGCCGAGCACCTCTTTCGGCTGCGGTATCTGTGCGATAACTGCTGCCGATAGCAAAAGAATTAAACCGCAGAGAGGCTGAGACGCTGAGAAAAGAGAGTGCTTTTTCAAGTGCATTGTTTTTGAAACCTCGATTATTTTGATAACAGTAATTTAGCACAAGTCATAAAATTGCCCTCGGTTTTCTCCGCGTCTCCGCGTCTCTGCGGTGAAAGTGGCTTAAAAACTTGCACTTAAAGCAAATGCGATGTAAATTTCTAGCAGAACTTTCCCCAGTCCAAATGCTTTTGCTCAAGGAGAAACCGTATGAAAAATCCTTTTCTCGAAAATTTTCGTCCATATATTCCTGACGCCGCAAAATTGCGTGAACTGACACCGCTGCCACTAATAGTCGGCACGCTGCTCGGCATTATTTTTGGTGCCTCGTCGCTGTATCTTGTGCTGAAAACAGGACTGACAGTATCGGCATCAATACCTGTCGCGGTCATCGCGATCACGGTCTTTCGGTTGTTGTCGAAGATCGGGATGCTCGACGCCACCATTCTTGAGGCAAACGTCATGCAGACCGCCGGTTCCGCCGGCGAATCCATCGCATTCGGTATAGGCGTGACGATGCCTGCGATCATGATCCTCGGGTTTGACCTCGACATCACACGCGTGATGATGGTCGCGGTACTCGGCGGATTGCTCGGGATTTTGATGATGATCCCACTGCGGCGTGCCCTGATCAAAGAGCAGCACGGTTATCTAAAATACCCTGAGGGAACGGCCTGCGCCGAGGTGCTCAAGGCAGGTGCCTCTAAAGAATCGCGTGACGCCTCGATCGAGAGCGGTGCCGAGGGTAGCGACGATGCGGCGCTGCAGGGCGGCAAGATAATCTCGATCGGGTTCCTTATCGGGTTTGTCTTTAACGGGCTGATGAACGTCCTTTTCTTTTGGAAAGGTTCGCCCGGTTACGATTTTACTAAGAGCGGTTTCAAAGGCGGCTCGATCAACTCCGACAACGACCCGACACTTCTCGGCGTCGGCTACATTATCGGCCCTAAGATCGCAGGCCTTATGATGGGCGGCGGCGTGCTGTCGTATCTTGTTCTGATCCCAATGATCAAGTTTTTCGGTGCCGCTGCAACGAGCCCCGTCGCACCGGAATTGAGCAAGACCATCGCTGAGATGTCGCCCTCAAATGTCCGCAGTGCCTACATTCTTTACATCGGTGCAGGTGCGGTTGCGATGGCGGGAATGATCTCGCTGGCACGCAGTCTGCCGACGATCTGGAGCGGGTTGAAGGGCGGTCTCGCCGATATGCGCGGCGGCCAAGCGAATGCCGACGGTTCGAAACTGCCGCGTACAGATCAGGACCTCTCAATGAAATGGGTCGTCATCGGTGTGCTCGTTCTGATCGGTGCGATCATGCTGTTTCCGCAGCTGGGCCTCAGCGTTTTTGCGAATCCGCTGACCTCGCTTTTTGGGGCGATACTCATTATTATTCTCGGCTTTTTGTTCGTGACCGTGTCGTCGCGTCTGACGGGCGAAGTCGGTTCTTCGTCAAATCCGATCTCAGGTATGACGGTCGCAACATTGCTCATCACCTGTCTCGTTTTCCTCGGCTTAGGATGGACGGCGGCTGATCCATACTTCGTGACAGCTCTGTCGATCGGGGGCATCGTTTGTATCGCTGCCTCAAACGGCGGCACGACGTCGCAGGATCTTAAGACAGGTTTTTGGGTCGGCAGCACGCCTTGGCGGCAGCAGATCGCCATTTTAGTTGGTGCTTTGGCGTCCGCACTCGTACTCGGTTCGCTGCTGATATTTTTGAATAACTCGCGTACCTATTATCAAAAGGTTGATGCTGCATCGCCTGAGGCACGCGTGGTCGTAACGGAAGACAAACTTTTCCGGGACGGCGGTAAGGTCAAGGTCGAAAAGGCAGGCGGCAAATATAAAGATACCGATACCGTCGAATATCACGTCTGGCAAAACACCGAACCGTCCGCCGGACAGGTCGGAAAATACCTCGTCGATCCGACGGGCAAACCGATCTATTTTGTCGATCCGGGCATCAACGGCATCCTGAAAAAAGACGACGAGGGCAAGGATCTCGAACGGTTTGACGCTCCGAAAGCAACACTGATGAGCTACATCATCAAAGGCGTTTTGGGTCAAAATCTGCCCTGGGGACTGGTTATTTTGGGCGCGATGATGGCGATCGTTTTGGAGATATCGGGCGTGCCTGCACTCGCGTTTGCGGTGGGTATTTACCTGCCGATCTCGACATCCACGCCGATATTTATCGGCGGCATCGTCCGCTATATCGTCGATCGTTATTTGAAACGCAAACTCGCCAAACAGAACCTGACTGAGGATCAGATCATAGCCGAGACCGATAAGTCGAACGGCGTTCTGCTCGCTTCAGGCTACATTGCTGGCGGTGCGATCGCGGGTATTCTTATCGCCGTCTTCGCTGTGGTGCCTAGCCTTAAAGCGGTTCAGGACGCGATGGAAACATGGGCGACTGGCGGTAATCCGTTCTTCGAGGGCGGATATTCTGACCTACTCGGCCTACTGCCGTTCTTGGTTCTCGCCGTGATTCTAGCATTAGTCGGCCGCGAAAAGCTTTTGAGAGGTAAAGGATCGCCCGGTGTAGTTCCGGGGAATCCGGAGGTTCGCGAGAGTGACATCTAAGACCGGGTAAAATATTGTTTTACCTTTTTATGCGCGGCACGCTATAATAGTTTTTAGCGTGTCGCTTTTTTCTTACGGGTTTTCCCAAACTGTATTGTCAGTTATTTTTTCAAAATGAGAATTTTGTTGATGCCCATCACCCAAACTCAATACGTGAGCCGTATTTTCTGCATATTGGTTACCTGCACACTTGCCGGTGGATGCTCGGTCGCCGAACCTAACAGGGTCGCGGCGGCAAATAATGCCGGCGCGGCAAACTCTGCAGCGGTCGCAAACTCTGCCGCTGCGAAAGGAGCGACGATACCTATTGACGCTGGCGGTCCGGCGGACACGGTTCGTGCATTTTACAAACTGCTGCGTGAGAAAAAGTTTCGCGATGCAATTTTTTTGACAAATTTAAGGCCTGCTATCGAGGGTTTGACCGAAGCCGAGCTGAAAGATTTTTCACTCGATTTCGAAGCGATCGCGGGCGACATCCCGGCTGAGGTAGAGATCAATGGTGAGATCGTCACCGGCGAAACCGCGACTGTTACAGCAAATCTGCCAAGCGACGATACCGGCAAAAACGAGTTGCAAAAGATCAATCTTCGCCGGGTGAATGGCATCTGGATCATTCTCACAGTCGATGTAGATGCAGAAAAACGCATCAAGGCCGAGGGTAAGCAGTATTTTTACAACCTGCGAATTGAGACTCATGAAGAGGAGGCCAAAAAGATGCTGGAGCGCATTTCCAAAGCCCAGCTTGCACACTCGCTGCAAAACGGCGGCATCTGCGTAGACATGCAGGCGTTGATCATCGAGGGCTTGTTGCCCGACGACATACGCACGAGCGAATCGACCGGCTACAATTTTGTCATCACTCTGCTGCCCGGAAATAAGCAGTATTACGCAACTGCGACGCCTGCTGACTATGGCAAGAGCGGCAAACTGTCGTTTTTGCTAAAGCTTGATAACAAAGGGCTGTCGCACGTTGCGGGTAAAGATAACGGCGGCAAACCGCTGCCTAAGTAACAGGGTTGTTAATAAACTGTGGAAAACTTGTTGATATTTTCTTTAAAAAAGTTTATATATATCATCCCTGCGTATTTTTCAGGCTGCAAAACTTATGCTACGTGAGCTGATAACCAAATTTAATCGCTCTCTGTCTGAAAAGATGGTTTCGTCGCGTCGGAATTACAAAGCACAGATAAAAATTTGGTTCGACCCTGATACCAACACCGAGCGCTCACGCGAACTCGCACGAGCCGCTTTTGTTACCGGCGAAACTGTGGACATCAGCCGGACAGGGATAGGTTTTGTCGTTTCTTCGATACGCATCAAAGAAAAATATCTCGTTAATCAGGACCGGAAGCTCAATGTCGAGATCGATCTGCCAAACGGCAAGGTCAATATGCGTGTCATTGGGCGTCGGTATGAAAAGGTAGGCAAACATCTTTCGACCGAACAGTTTCTGATAGGAGCACATATTTTAGAGGTCGCGGCACCGGACAAAGATACATACGATACTTTTCTGCGTAAGGGCGGGCGTGTGGCAAAAGTTGCGGCGGCGAGCCTGGAATTAGGCATCGACTAAGCTTCTCAAAAATATATAAAGATACGAAAGCGTCGGACACACTCCGCACGCTTTTTTTGTTATTCTGCAAGGTATGACAGAGCAGATCGGCATCGCGGTGATCGGGACGGGTTTTGCACGAAAGGTGCAGATACCGGCGTTTTTGAAATGTGACGGTGTTCATATTGCGTCAGTCGCGAGCGGCAGTCTCGAAAATGCTCGTGCTACTGCGGAAGAATGTGGTGCGGCACATTTCACGGACGATTGGCGTGAGGCCATTATTCGTGACGATGTCGATCTCATCTGCATCACAACGCCGCCAAATCTGCACCGCGAAATGACGCTGCTAGCTATCGAGCAAGGCAAGCACATCCTCTGCGAAAAGCCGATGGCGATGAACCTCGCCGAGGCCGAGGAAATGGCAGCCGCCGCGAGCAGCAAGCCTCTGCTCGCTCTCATCGATCACGAATTGCGTTTTCAGCCCGGACGGCTCGCGGCTTACGCGATGCTTCGCGACGGAGCGATCGGCAAGATCCGCCACGTCAAATCCATCTTTCAGGCACCGCACCGCGGCGACCCAAATATCGCTTGGAACTGGTGGTCTGACAAAGTTGTAGGTGGCGGAGCTTTGGGTGCGATCAACTCGCACATCGTCGATTCGCTCAACTGGTTTTTGGGCTGCGACATCGCGAGCGTCTCGTGCCAATTGCAGACGCAGATCAAAGAGCGTCGAGATTCGGCTGGCGAAATACGTGTAGTCACGAGCGACGATCAGGCAAATATGCTGCTGCGATTTACTGACGGTGAATTGACGGGCGACGCGACTGGCATTGTGTCGGTTTCGATGACCGAAAACCCTAAATATATGAATCGCATGGTTTTTTATGGCAGCCTGGGAGCGATACGCGTCGATCATCGCGGCGAAGTTTTTGTCGCGAAACTTGGCGAAACCGACTGGACTGAAATACCTGTTGATACCGGCACTCTTTTGCCCGGATTGCCCGACACGGGATTTACACGCGGATTTATGTCGTTCGCACCTTATATTATTGACGCTATCAGAACCGGAAAGACCGAGATCGAACACGCGGCGACATTCGCCGTCGGCGTCAAAGTTCAACGTGTGCTGGACGCAGCCCGCGAGTCTGATGCACAGGGCCGCGTCGTCAAACTTTAACTATATATGAAAAAGATCATCAAGATATTGGCATCCATCATCGCCGTCGCGGTCGTCGGTTTTTTGATCTTCTTTTTCTTTTTTGCGGCCTCGTTTACCGAACGCCGTCTCAATCCCGTCATCACACCGCCGCCGTATAAGGTCAGCGAACGTGCCCAAACGCTGCACGACAAACTCTTTGTTGCGGACATGCACGCTGATGCTTTGCTGTGGAATCGCGACTTGAATATCGACTCACTGATCGCCCAAGTCGATGTGCCGAAACTGCTTCGCGGCAACGTCTCTCTGCAGGCTTTTACCGTCGTCACCAAATCACCTCGCGGGATGAATATCGAGAACAACGACGACAAAACCGACAATATTTTCCTGCTCGCTCTCGCGCAGCGTCAGCCGCTCGAAAATCTTTCGAGCCTAACAAAACGTGCACTCTGGCAAGCCAGACATCTGCACGAATACGCCGCAGCGTCCGGCGGCAAACTCGTAGTCATCGAAAATAAACGTGATCTGGCAGCATTTATCACCCGCCGCAAAACCGAAAAGATCGTCGGCGGTTGGCTCGGTATCGAGGGATCACACGCTCTCGATGGTGATGTAAATAATGTCGATGTGCTGTATGACGCGGGCTTTCGGATGATGTCGCCGTCGCATTTTTTTGACAACGACATCGGCGGCTCGGCTCACGGCGTCGAAAAATACGGCCTCACCGACAAGGGCAAAGAGATGATCCGCCGTATGGAGGCTAAAAAGATGCTCGTCGATGTTGCTCACGCTTCGTCAAAAACTATCGACGATGTGCTCGCGATGGCGACGCGGCCTGTCGTTGTTTCTCACACCGGCGTAAAGGGCACCTGCGACAACAACCGTAATCTGTCGGACGATCAGCTCAACCGCATTGCAGCGACGGGCGGCGTTATCGGCATAGGTTTTTGGGACACAGCCGTCTGCGGCGAAGACGCTGCTCACATCGCCAAAGCCATCCGTTACGCGGCAAACCGCATCGGCGTCGAACACGTCGGGCTCGGCTCCGATTTTGACGGCTCTGTCAAAGCTCCTTTCGACACAAGCGGAGACGCATTGATAACCGAGGCCCTAATTAACGAAGGATTCTCCGACGACGACATCGCTAAGATCATGGGCGGAAACATCCAGAGCCTGTTGGCGGCTCAGTTACCTGAATAGACAACAACCTACTACTGACTTACGTTTTTTCGCCAAATGATTTAACATACAGACTGTAAAATAATAGTCCATTTACTTTTTATTAAGTAAGAACCTTTTCTCATTGCTCACATTTTAACCGGCGCATGAAATTAATTGGGTCTTTAATGTTTTTGATTTTGCTGACCATCGCAGGTTTTGGCAAAAACTACACCTGCTTGCCTGCTGACGTCAAAGAAGAGACGGTAGTAACGGTTGTGACACAGGCATCTGCCACAGGAGCTCAAACCTATACGCCGGTTACAGTCCGACAGACTTTGAAAAAAATGAGAGCGCGATGCTCGCACGGCAAGTTACTTGACTGCAAAGGCAAGCAGATTCGGTTTTTTCAACTGCAGGGCTGTTGGGGAAACCCGCCGGAAGACTATCTTGAAATAATGGAAAAACAGAGGGCCAGTCTCGAAAATTTAAAAAAGAAATATACCGTCATTGAGTTGACTTGTAATCCAAGCGGGATCCCTATCCCATAGAAAGACATAAAGTTAGGAGTAGATATGAAAAAGCTGTTCACGATCGCTGCGATATTGGTTTTGGGTGTCTCTATATTTATTGGCTGGGGCACAATTAGTGAGGTTAGTGCACAAATCCGCCGATATTTTGCCATAAACCCGGATGTTCCGTCGTCAATGGCTAAGAAAGCCGGGATCAAAGAGGATGGCGAAGGCGAAGGCAAAGGAGCCGACGAGGCCGACTACATCGCACGACGCGATGCTTTTGTAAATTTGCTCCGCGGCGTGGACCCAGAAAGGCCTGCTGACCCGGCGTCTCGCAGCCGTGCAGTAACGATAATGGAAGGGCAGCAAGACAGGATGGTCG